>CALDJV010000872.1 GCA_937899305.1 uncultured Cytophagaceae bacterium | reverse complement strand
TACTATCCATAATGTAAATTTATAAATTACCACCCAATTTGTCAGAGTACCAAAACTAATTGTTCCGCCTGCAGCTTATGGCTATGTGGTTAAATGGTTGCGCAAAGCGATTATTATTTTCGCAAATATGATAATAATTAAACGGAGTCTTGGCGAGCTATTGCTCCGCTTTGCGTTACTGTGGACTATCGACCGTGGACTGTGGACTAGAGAATCTATGGACTAAACAAAACTACCAACTACTGACTACGAACTCCCAACTAAAAAAAACTCAATACTGTCCATTCAAATAACGATTCAATTCCTGCATTTTTGCTTTGATCTTAGAATTTTTACGGTACTTATATTCGGCCTGGTGCAAGTTATGGATGCTCTTCAGGTTGGGTTTGTATCCACTGGCAATCAATAGCTCATAAATATTAGATGACTTGATTAGTCTGGTTGATGAATTGTTCGTGTGACGGTCCCAATCTCGTAATACAGTCAGTAGTTTATCTACCAGCTGCTGATAATTATCTAAGGTAAGGTTATCCGAAATTTCAGGTAACTTATTCACTGTATTCTGATAGTGACTTTTGCTCCGAAACAAGGCCAGGGGCACCCTCAACTTACTCTTGCCAATGGTAAACTCGGGTTTGATTTTTTCTGCTGCCTTCGCTCGCTTGGGTCGTTTGGGGTCAAACAATGATTTTTCTAAGAAAGACAAAGTCGTAAACCGAGCCGAATCAGTTTTCAAGTCTTTATAAAACAAAACTCCGTATCCACCAATATTCGGCATAGGACCTAAAATGATTTTACCTAATTTTTTACCTTTTGCTGGAATCACTTTAGCAATGGGTACTACCCGTTCCTGAGCTGCCCCATGTCGATTCCATTGCACAATTTTCATTTCTTTGCCTTTGAAACTATACACTGTTTGTCCTTTGCGGAAGTCAAAGCTCACCCATATTTTTTCTAAAGTGGGCTGAGCTAACAGCTGGTTGCCAAACCACCCGCAAAAAAGTAGGGTGAATGCCAAGAATTTTACTTTTTTCATGATCAAATTTTAAAACCTGTTTTAACTTTAGTTGGTAGTCCATAGTGACGCAAAGCAGTGCAAATGAATCATCGCTTCGCGCAACAATTTAACAATGCAACAATGAGCGCAGCGGAGCAATAGTAATAAACCATTTAACCATAGAGCAATAAGCGAAGCGGAACAATTATTATTTATTTTTATACTTTTTCAGCATCCAACAGCCAATAGCCAACATAGGGCCTCCTCTAACTCGGTAAATAACTTGCGCTCCATGCCTACTTCTATCGCTACCGGGCGGGTTTTGTCTGCCATTCGCTTTACCGAGAAATGATTGAATCTATCCTCCGCCAATACGAATGCAAAACGCTTGATTTGTTTGATCATTTCAGCGTAAAATACTTCAGTTGTCCAATCCTGGGCTTCCTGAGTAATCACTTTTGCCTTACGATTGTCTACCAGCCAACGCTCTACGCCATTTTCTTTGGCATATGCCAATCCTTGGGTACGCGAATTGATAATCTCTTCGGCTAGGGCAAACCCATTTTGTACAATAAAAATATACGCTCCTTCTGGTTCGTAAGTAACTTTGATTGCTCTTGATTCAAATATTTGCATTATCAATTATGAAGTGGCAAAAATCGACTCGTCATTTTTAAACGACTTAAACTCTAATGCATTGCCATTCGGGTCTAGAAAAAACATGGTCGCCTGTTCGCCTGGTTCGCCCTCAAAACGAACATAGGGCTCGATGATAAAATCTACCTGATGCTTTTTCACTCGTTCGGCCAATGTATGCCATTGACTCCACTCGAGGATGATGCCAAAATGAGGGATGGGTACTGCTTTGCTGTCTACAGGATTGTGGTGAACGGTTCCAGCTTTTTCGGGGGTAAAATGAGCCGTAATTTGATGGCCAAAAAAATCAAAATCTATCCACCGCTCATCGGTACGACCAATGCGACAACCTAATACGTCTTGAAAAAAAATACGGGTTTTTTCAAGGTCTGCTACTGGAAAAGCCAAGTGGAAAGGACGAATTTGCTTCATAATGACGAGGTATTAAAGTGATTATTAAGTAAGCTAGAAATATCTATACTTTTGCCCAAAATCACAAAGCATTTATTGATGAGATATCCGAATCACGCCTTGGCCTTGGTACTCTTCAACTTTTTGTACCTTGCCAGTTCTTCCTGCAATTTTAATATTTCCTGGTCTTTACTTTTATAATGATCCAAATCTTGCTGATACTTTTCCAGCGTTGCTTTCATCTGCTGTTCTTTAGCTTCCAGGGCTTCTTTCTCTACGTTTACCTGCTTTATTTTTTTATACATCTCCGTCTCCTTCAACTCAAGCTCTCGCTGTTGCTTGTTCATCAGGTCTTGTGTAGCCGCTATCTCTTCTAGGTTTTGACGCAGTTCTTCTTCTTGGGCTCTCAGCAAATCGGTTTGCTCTTGAGAATCTAGTAACAATTTCTGGTTCACATCGTTGTTTAGAATGCTCTCGATCATAGTCGCAATGCTTCGGCTCATTTTTTCCAACAAATTGGCATGGGTATCGCTCAAACTAGT
>CALDJV010000871.1 GCA_937899305.1 uncultured Cytophagaceae bacterium | reverse complement strand
ATGATTTTTTGGGCAATATGCCTCTTAATCAAAATGCTTGCCGCTCACTAATGAGGTTTTTCATAAAAATTTGATCTACTAATGACTTATCTTAGCATCAGAGAAACTATCACCTTGATCGCAATAAGCCATTACTCTTTTGTGGAAAATATTTCAGATTACATAGCCACATTCAAGGTATTCACACTACTTTAAAGTTAAATTCAGTTCGACGAACGTCTACGACGCAATGCTACACCAACCCGACGAACTCGGCGACGAGCTCCTCCCTTTAGTTGTTGTAATTCTTGTTCGGTAAGCTGTGTGTTGTTAAACTTTTGTAGATTTTTCATAGAAATTTGATTTGTTAGTGGCTTATCGCAAAGTCACAAAAATTGTTGCCTCCATCACGACACGCCATTACTTTTGTGAAAAATACTTTAGGCACAGTGGCTAAAACCAATCAATGTTTTTTTTAAAGTTGTATAGGTTTGTTATAAAGTTTGAACACATCCAATGATTGATGTTGTAAATATCGTACAAATCATGCCTTCAAATCGTCCCTCTAAATTTAACGAGACTTATTTCTAGTCCACCTTAATCAGATAGACCACTAAAAAACTGATAATCAAACACTTAAACAGATTGATTTTGATTTAGGGATTTTAGATAAGCGGTAGGAGTAGTGTTTTTTATTTTTTTGAAAGCCTTATGAAAAGTACTCTTGGCATTGAAACCTGCCTCGTAAGCCAAGGCCAGAGTAGTGTAGTGTTGATATTGCTGATCTTGGCTCAATTGCACAAAATAATTGATCCGATAAGCATTGATAAAATCATAGAAACGCAACTGAAAACCCTCATAAATGATTCTTGATACAGTCAGTTTATCGGTTTCCAAGGATTTGGCCAAACTGTCCAGCGTAAGTGTAGAGTTCAAAAAAGGCTTCGATACCTGCATGAGGTTCTCTAGTTTGGTTTTCCAGGTTTGTAGTTCTTCTTTAGTAAAATAAAATTTTGATTCACTCAAAGCCGGCTGATTTCTCGCCAATACAGTATCTGGCTTGATTTCTTCGGCAGGTAATGTAAATATCTCAGGAGATAGCACCGCAAAATAAGCCAAGGTGTAAATCGTAAAAGACGCAGCAATGCCACTCATGTGATAATCGAAAAAACTGAGATGATAAGATAGGTTAAAAGTATACAGTATCAGGGCATATAATGCCGCCAACAAGCATACAAAAGCCAATATAATGATGGTTTGTAAATACTGAAGATGGGGGAAAGTATTGTAGGTTTTCTTGCGGTAAATAGTCAGAATTTGATAACTTTTTACTAAATAAATGGTACTGTGTACTACAGCCGATGTAGCAGTAAACATCCATGAGAAGTACCAATACTTGGGAGCCTGAATCATAAAAAACAGCAACACAATGTATACCAATGAGGGTAACAAGTGAAGTAGCCATTTTTTGTAATTGATGGTTTCGTTGGTGAGTAATGCACGAATGTAGAAATAGAAAAATGGCCCATACAAGAAAAAAAGAATATCTTGAATCACTCCTATCAAGCTTACTTGACCTTCCACCCTTTGCATTTGCCACAACAAGTTGAAAACAATCAATAGTAAAACAACTGATAGTACTCGATTGGCAATTTTATGGCGCCTGGGAAGACGGTTGATGACCGTCAACAATATTCCACCTTGTAATGTACCAAACAACATCAATATCTTAAACCAACTCAATGATTCCATAAGTCATTTTATTGAGTTTATTTTTGCAATTATGGCTGATCTTAAATCAAACTTATTGCCAAATTCAAGGCCTATTCATCCAACTTCCAATATTACTCACTTTCCAACAATAATCCTTTGAGATAGGCCGTTGGAGTAGTTTTTTTTAGTTTTTTAAATACCTTGTGAAAAGTACTTTTGGCATTGAACCCAGCTTCATAGGCCAACGCCAACGTAGTATAATGCTGGTATTTTTTGTTTTTGCTGAGTTCTACAAAATGCTCTACCCGATACGAATTCACAAAATCATAAAAGTGAACTTGAAAGCCTTCGCGAATTACCCGAGAAGTCAGCAATTTGTCAGTCTGCATTGCTTCAGCCAGATCATCCAACGTCAGGGCAGGGTTCAAAAACGGCTTGGAAATGATCATAATTTCCTCCAACTTGGATTTCCAAAGTTGTAATTCTTCATCGTCAAGACACACTTTTTCTACTGCGAAAGATTCCTTGGCAATCGCTGGCAACGAGGCAGGAATACTGGACTTATGGTCTTCTTGTGTTTCTTGCTCCTCTTCTACAGGATAGTATTTAAATACCTCTGGAGATCGTACCGCAAAATACGCTAATGAATAGATAACCAAAGAACCAATCACTCCGCTAATATAGTGATTGAACAACGTTACGTAGTAAGATAAATCAGAAATAAATACCAATAATGCTCCCAATGCAGTCAAAATACATATGCCTGCTACTGTGGTAATGGCTTGTAAAAACTTAAGGTGAGGATAAAAATTCAATATCTTATTTTGATGCTTCCGAATGAGCAGGTAACTTTTTATGAGGTATGACATCCCATGTATCAATACAAAAACGGTGGTAAACATCCAGTAAGAATACCAAAACTCTGGATCGGTACCCATAAAAATAAGCAAGACAGTATACGTAAGTGCAGGAATGGAGTGTATAAACCACTTTTGTTGTCCTACCACAAATTTGGTGAGCAACGAACGGACATAGAAATAAAAAAATGGGCCATACAGAAAAAAGAAGATGTTTCGAACTCCATCCATCACAGTCACCTTGTCAGGAACTTTCCAGATTTCCCAGGAGGAGTTGATAATAATGAGGACAATGAAAATTGATAATATTTTGTTTGCTGATTTGTGGCGGTTAGGGATACGATTCACGATTGCAATCAATAATCCTCCTTGTAAAACGCCAAACAACATCAATAGTTTAAACCAATTCAATGATTCCATAAACAATGCTGTTTTGTTGAGTTTTGTTATTGCACTTTTAAACCTACCTAATACCTTTTACTGTTGTATCAGGTCTTATTTGTAGAAATACCTTCAGAAATAATAGCAACCCTTGCACATGGTTACCTCAATGTTCACTCTGAAAAAACACGTGTTTGTCTCATGACAAAGACCAAGCAAATACTCATGAGTTGCATGAGATGACAGGTATATTTTCAGGATAGTGCATTTACTATTGGCACAGGGTTGAGTATTCTAAATCTATCGGGTAGTTATCACATTTACTTGACTCTTTTCACTACTGTGTCCACCTATGGTACTTGAAAAAAAACTGGATTTCAAAAATAAATTCGTGTTTGCATTACTTATGTAATTTTAGGTCTGATAATGCACTAAAAAAGGAGAGGTGTAAAAACCTCTCCTTCTTGTTCTTTTTTTTTACCTTTCCTTTTGGGTTTAGAAAAAAATCACATTGCCCTATGTTCGATATGATGTTAACCCACTACAGGATCCTGCCGCACATGATACAGGGTTTCTATTACTACGGTTTCTTCTACAATGCTGTATACAATTTTATAAAAGCCTACTGTAATAAATTTGTAGGGGTCAGTTTCGGCTCTTAGTAACTGTTCGGGGGTTCCTTGAGGATAATTGGTATTGAGTCCTTCGGTTGCTGCCAAGATACCATTGGCTGTATCTTTGGCTCTTTCTACTGATTTGCCGGCCAGGCGGGTGTACACATTATACAAATCTTTTTTGGCAGATTCGGTCCACAATACTTTTTTTGCTGTTACCATGATGCTACCTCCGTTTTTACTGCTTGTTGACTAAACAATCTATTTTCTTTTTGGGCCAAGTTGGCCGCATTGATCCGCTTATAGAAGTCAGTAGCTGACATCGGCTTCAAATTCTTGTCATCTTCATCTTCCATTTCTACTGATGTCACAAACGCCATTTGCTTAAGCGTTTTGATCAAGTTTTCAGCATTTTCGTAGCTGTCAACCTCAACTTTGATATTTACCATGTTTGTTTAAGATTAGTAGTTTACAAAGCCCAAGAGTGTACATTTCCTTGCTTTGATTACTATAGTAATTTTGGAGAGTTAAAATAGGGCTTTTAAGCGAAGAACGAAAAGTCTAAAGTGAAAATTTTTGGTTCGTAGTTTTGTTTTTGAGTCCATAGTCCACGGTCGACAGTCCATAGTAGCGCAAGGCGGAACAATTAGCTCAGCTTGCCAAGGCTCAGTTAATCAACAATTAAACATCAATAATTAATACGTCGCCTCACGCAACCATTTAGCAATTTAACAATGAGCCGAAGGCGGAACAATATAACCATTTAACAATGCAGCAATGAGCGAAGCGGAACAATTAAACAATAATTTCACTAAGCATCTCCGTCTATTTTATGCCAAAACTTGGTCGGCAACCATATGTTGTCTACCTCCTTGGCTTCTACAAATAACGGGGCTATCTTTTTAGGCTTGTATCCTGCCAATCCACAACCAATCTCAGTGACCAAAAATGTAAGTTCAGGATGTTCTTTGGCGTACTCAATAAATCGCTCCACATAAGGCTGTATCTCATTGATTGCCAAAGTCCTTCGTACACTTTTATCCTTGGTAGGTATTGCATATGTCCTCCCTTGATGCCCTTCTCCTTGCCCATAAATGGCTCCCCATCCTAAGGCTGTTTTGGCGGCACCTTTGCCATGCCTCCCTCCTTGATTGCTGCCAAAAACAAAAATTTGGTCATCTTCAAGTTTCTTTATAAAATCGGGGGTTGTTCTCATGATTTAAAGTGTTTTAGTTGGTAGTTTTTTTAGCTAGTAGTTGGTAGTCAGGAGTTTTCTTTAGTCCACAGTCGACGGTCCAATGCTGTTTCCTTAAGATCTTAGGTTTGCAGTGTTTATTTACGAATTTATTTTTGTATCATTCCAAAGTTTTGAAATGAGTTTTTTCAGTAGATACTTAAATAACCTACTGATAAACAGTAAGTTAATTAAGCAAGTATTACTATTTTCTTGGCTTCAAGACCAGTACGTCCCCTGTCCTTCCGAACCTTGGTGAGGATGAAGTTGGAATACATGAAATCTCGTTGATACCCACTTCATCCTCATATACATTCGGAAGGACAGGGCGGGTATCGAATGAGAATGCCATAGCTAAGAAGTAGCTTTGATTAAAATAGGAGCACATTACACGCGTAAATAATCGCTATTCATCAAACCTTTAAGGAAACAGCATTGGTCGACGGTCGATAGTCCATAGTAGCGCAAGGCGGAACAATTAGCTCAACTCGCCAAGGCTCAGTTAATCAACAATTAAACATCAATAACCGCAGAACGAAGTT
>CALDJV010000870.1 GCA_937899305.1 uncultured Cytophagaceae bacterium | reverse complement strand
CATATTGTGTTTTGGGGGTATAATTATAAATCCATAAGTCCGCTTCAGGATGCTTGACCGATTTGACATAACCCTCATCAATCATCCGGCGTAATTCATCGGCTACGTGTTTCATTCAAGGTAGTGTTTAGGTAGGTTGGATGATGATATTGGTAGGCATCATCCATTGGTATAGGCAATGCCTTTGTAATATCAATAGTCCACAGCATTCAGTCCATAGCCGATTCGAGTGTGTATATCAGTAATTTATATCAAAATTGCGTACTCCCTCTATTTTTAAATTCATAACCAACTGATCATCAAACACCAACTTTGACTAAAAATACTGTGGAGTATTGAATATTGAAAACTGTCAAGGCTAAGTAAATTAAAAGTTGAGGGTGAGATTACTTCTCAAAAACAAATCATCTTTGACTAAAAAGCTCTGGATAAAACTAGCGTGACGATAGTTGAGACTCATTCCAAACGAAAGCAACTTGGTAATTGAAGTTTTGAGATTGACATTCATCAAAAAACGGTAATTTTCGGTCAGGTTGAAAGCCCTTTCATTATTGATGTCGTAAAAGGCAGGCTGGAGATAGGCTACCAAACTTAAAAATGTCCGAGATTTTTGATTCACAGTGTAGGTAAAGCTCATGTAGTTGCTCCAGCGCCAAAAATTGGTTTGGCTGGGATAGGTCAAATCTGCTTCGTCCTCTTTTACTTGTTCAAACTCATACATGATCGACGACCCCAACGACAAACTTATTTTTTGAGGAACTTCTATCACATCGAATCGTAGGCCTACTCCTCCCAAGTTGCGGTTTTGTAAACGAATAAATTCATTGATTTCGTTTTGCCCAAATGCTTCCAGGTTCCAACGACTGACCGAGTCGTTGTCTATGGCATAATTGTATTTGCCATACAAAAAACCAATACGGCGAAATACGTCAGTGCTTCCGTCTGAACGACGGGTTTGCCCAAATACATAATTGGCGGTGCCAAAGAACAAGTGGCGTTTGTACACAAAGCTATTGCGAAAACTACCCGAAAAGATGTCATTTTGCCGGTTTCCTCGATTGAGCGATAAGCTTGCCCTGACTTGTCCAATATAGCCTTGCTTACGATTCGAGGGGCGATAAATCTCGGTGTTTACCTGAGCCATGAGGTCTACACCACTCAGAATCAAAATCGCCAGGATGTAAATTTTTTTCATGTTCGTATTTTTTATTTACATACTTTTATTTGAGTTTTCAGACGTATAAAATCTGAAAATGATTTCAATGAATCCGATTAAACTACTGCCCAGACCTAATAGTATAAACTGCCTGCCTAACCAGTAGGTATTGTACACGTCTAAGGTTTGCAAGTTTTTGGTGAGCCAGTAGAGTCCCACTAAATACAAGCTAAAAAACAATCCGACACTCCCCAGGTGTTTTCTCCAAATTGAAAATTCACTGGTAAAATAAGCCGCATTGCCTACCATCCAAAGCACTCCAGTAGCAGCAAACAGAACAAAGACTTCTTGATCAATCAGGTACTGTTGAACCAAATAGCCCAACAGTATCCAAACCAAGCCAGCCGCTAAAATGCTACTGCCTACTCGATAAGGTAAATCAAGCAATTTTGAAAAATACAATTTATATTTTTTGATAAAGGCCGTCATTTTAAAGTGCTGATATTAAGGGTTTTTGAGTGATTTTCCAAAACAAAACAAGGTTATTCAAGTTGGCAATGCAACCCAAGACCTCATATTGGTATCTAAGAATTAACGACTAGATAAAACCATATAGAATCATGAAAAAACAATTCATTGCTATTTTTATTTTTTTGAGTTATTGTGTCATTCATTCCCATACATATGCCCAGGAAACATCCATCCAAAAAACGTTTTCCTGGAAAGCAGATGATATAAAAAAACTCTATTTAAGTGGATACTTTGAGGTAGAGTTAGTTAAAGGAACTGAGGAAAAAATAATGATGATCGCCTCAGAGGAGATCAAAAACCAGGTGAAGGTACAGGTTTCCAAAGGTAAAGTTCACATTAAAGGAAACGCTAAAGCACTTAAGCGAATGGCACCTCAGCGAGTAAAAATCCAGGTTTATTACAAACAGTTAGAGGCCATTAGTGCTCGGGATCAGGTGAACCTCATCGGAAAAGACTTTATTCAAAGTGAGGAATTTGACTTGGTGGTAATAGGGGAGAGTCGGGTAGAATTAAAGGTGAAAACCAAAGACCTGAAGGCCTGGATACGTCGCGGATCGCAAGTGTGGTTGGAAGGCACCTCGAATGCTTTTCAGGCAAAGATCAGAACAGGGTCACTACTAAAGGCAAGTCAATTGAAAACAAAGGTTTGCCGTGTAAGCGCCCGAGATGAGTCCAAAGCGAGCGTATTTGTACAAGAAGCCATTTATACCTCTACCAAAACAGGTGGCTTGATTGAGTATCGTGGTAATCCTGGTAAGGTGGCAAAATGGGGAGGATTATCATTGAATATT
>CALDJV010000869.1 GCA_937899305.1 uncultured Cytophagaceae bacterium | reverse complement strand
TGGGCTCCCCTCCTTCCAGTTTGGATGTTCCATGGTGTTTGTGATGAAAGGCAGGGGTAATGATTACGCGTTCCAATATTTTTACCAAAGGCCGTAACCAGCGATTTTCGTACATTGGTTTGTCCCACTTTATGGTACTATGCGAACTAATGATGACCACTTGCTTAAAGATGAGCCCCAGTATAATGGCCTTTGCTCCTCCCCAAAAAGTAACTAAGCCAATCCACCAGATATTGGGCATCAACAGATAATACAGCGCTGCATTGCGATAAGAGACAAAATATCCCATTTCTTCGGCCTGGTGGTGTGTTCGGTGCAATTTCCACAAAAATGGATACTCATGGGCCGAACGATGGTACCAATACTGTAGCATGTCATCAATCAGTAAATAAAAGGCCAAAGCGGCAATCAGGTTCCAGTTACCCATCCATTGGGCGTAGCCGGGCAAGGCATAATTTCCAACTTGAAAAATAACCCACACAATAAAGGGTTTAATGAGTGTAGAGAGCGCGAAAAAGCTTCCCGTTTCTTGGATCCAATCACCTGAGGTACGACGCGATTTTTTAAAAAAGCCAGCAAAAGTTTCTGCCAAACCAAATAAAACCAAGGTCCCAATGACCACATACACATCTAAATGTTTGATATCGAGTATTCTTTGTAACATAATTTCACTTTTTGATTGTATAGCAAAATTAGCAATAAACAAGTATAAAAAAGTTTACACATGTTAATTATCCTGGTTCTTTTCGGCTTCTTGGCGGCGCTTGATAATGCGAGACAACGATACGGGAGTGATTCCTAAATAATTGGCGATGTGTTTATTAAAAACGGTTTGAAAAAATTGAGGGCTACGTTTTAGCAAGGCTTCATAACGTTGTTCAGGGGTTTGATACACCAATGATTCTACCCGAAACAACAAAGTCTGAATATTTTCTTGGAGCCCTTCGATATAAATTCGTGCAATGTGAAGCATTTCAGGGTTGAGTTGTTCCATTTCAGGAAGCCGAAGAAAAAATAAATGCGTATCCAGTACTGCCTCAAAAGTATATTTGGTAGCTATCCCCTCAAACATAGTATCTGGGGCCCCAGTAATGGTATGCTCGGGACGCAAAAACAAGTTTTTCTCCTCTCCTTTTGGGGTGTAGATATAACCTCGAACCATTCCTTTGAGGATAAAAAAAACCTGGCTATTTCGCTCTCCTTTGTTGATGATAATTTCGCGATTTGTGTATTTTTTATAGGTTCCCCAAAGCCATAGATTTTCTAATTCCTCTTGGGTTAAAAAGGGGTAGGTCTGCTTGATGGTGGTAATGATTTCTTCTTTAGTCAAAACACTCAGTCATTGGTCTATTCACCTAATGTAATACTATTTTTGAGTACTCTGCTTGTCAGTCATCATAATTTTTGCCCCAAAGAAGGTGAGTTACAACTAAGTCACTTAACCAAACTTGAAACCTGCTGGAGCTTTAGTAGAAATCTTTTTGTGATAGGGGGAAATATATAAAAAACCCAGTGATTTTGTTTTGGAATCAAATATTTCATACTTATCAATCATTCCACCAATATTTGCCGCACTGTGAGATCCTTTGCGTTGCCAAGTAATGGCGCCTCCTTCCTCGGTTACCAATTGGCTCAGGTACATGTTATTTGCCGGAATACCATTCACTGGAATGGGGTTGGTCAGGTCCCAACCAAACTTCCCGGTCCCTTCGGGTATTTCATCATAATGTCCTGCCTGCGCATTGTCAGCGATGCCTTTCAGGGCCAAATCAAGCAACACCTTGGGAGCATCTGCTGCCCATTCAGGCATTTCGTCTTCCGTTACCACGTATTTGGTATTGTAACTATTGGTCGCATAATGCAGTTCTTTTTCGGCTGGGTCGTCATCTTCTACTCTTTTGATCTCTACCGGGCCTTCTTTGAAAAGCATGTTCACGGTAAGGATGGTATGCAAGTAATTGTAAAGATTGATAAACTGGACCTCATTCATTATCAGTGGTTTGAAAAGATTGAGATGCGCTTTTAATTTTTCGGGGCTAAATGGCTTCACCCGATTTCCAAGTATGACCGTGTTTACAAATATTACCTTGGCAAAATCTGGTTCTATCACATTTTTTACAATATACAAGAACATCTCTGTTCCAGCCTCTACATCTCGCAAGTTATTTGGAAAGAGCTCAGTGGGTAATACCTCTTTGAGCGTTTCATTGATAGAAGGCACTTCGTTAGAAGAAGCAGGGCGCACCTGCTTCTTTTTCTTTTTAAAAAAGCCAAACATTTTTACTTGTAATTTTTTGTTATGTTAAGTTAGCGGCGAAAGCTACTACCATTGCCAAATGTATACATAAACCGGACTCCAAAAGTGCGTAAGTCTTTGATGCCTGTACTCACCAAAAACAAGTGAATGTTTCCGGTACCCGAACCCAAGAAGAATCTAAAGCCTCCATTGAAATAAAAACCTTCCATCTGTTTGAGGTTATTGATCCGCAACCCAGTAGGGCTATTGGGATCCACATCAAAAGTAGACTCACGGGGATCCAACAAGTTTAGATTAGAAAATTGGTAGCCCAACCCCAAAAAGCCTCCAAAAGGATTGCTGGCATCGTGGGTGGCACCCGCTCCGAAGTTAAAATTGAGCACAAATGGAAGTTCATAGGCCAGGTTTTGTTCGTTTCCTTCTTCATCGGGGTATTTACCCGTAAGTAAGCTCAGGTACAAAGCCATAGAGATGCTTTGTTCCCGGCCCATCATCAGGTTGAGCCTGGGCGAAAAGGTAAGTCCAAAATATTCCTCCGAAAAATCCTTGAAAGCATCATTGGTATAGCGCGGAAAAATTCCTACCGCTCCGACGCTATACATCACTTCAGCCGACGAATAATAAGACCGTCTTCGGCGTCTTTGCGCTTCGGCATCTTCGCAGGTGAGCGCCACCAATATCCATCCCATAAGCAGGCAACAAAGTGCCTTGGTAAACTTCATTTTTTTCATCACTAATTTCCGTTTTTAAGTCAGTTATTCAAGCTACGAGCTTTTTCTGATTATAATTATCAAATTTTGAAATCCTTCAGCAAAGACACGATAAACAAGCTTTGATAATATTTCTACAAGTATATACTTAAAAGCCTACCTATTCTTGGACAAATCGATCAAATTTTAGGTCAAAGTGATCAAATAAAAAAACGATGACCAAATTTTTGAAAAGTATACTTAAAAAAGATAAAACATTTGAGCCACTTACCCAGGACAATACTAGATATACCCAAATTATATTAGGCAAAAAATATTTTCATAAAAAATACTGAAAACATGATCCAAATACCCATAGCCATTTGGCATATTTCACCAACGATTATTCTAGAGGTCAAAATAGTTACCATTGTCCCATCACTTATACCTAAAAAACACCATATTTTCTATTTTTAGTTTTGCACAAATCAACGATACGATTGTACTCATCTAGGCTCATTGGTTAGTCTAATTTCTATTTTTTTGTGTAACTTTGTTTCACTCACAAGTGATTGGTTTTATTCAAAAATCAAATCACTTCTATCCAAGTTCTCAAAACAAAACAAGCAATTCCAATGGCGTTAGTAGAAATGGTTATGCCCAAAATGGGCGAAAGTGTAATGGAAGGTACCATTTTGCAATGGCTCAAAGCGGTGGGCGAAGAAATAGAAGAAGATGAGCCAGTGCTTGAGGTAGCTACTGATAAAGTAGACACGGAAGTGCCTGCTACCCATGCAGGTGTTTTGAAAGAAATTTTAGCTCAGGAAGGTGACGTAGTTCAAGTTGGCCAGCCCATTGCCATCATTAGTACTGATGGAGACGCTCCAGCTGCTGCCCCTAGTGCTCAACCTGAAACTGCTCCCGCCACTGTAGCAGCCATAGAGCAAACCATCAACGAGGCCCAAACGGTTACCACCTCTTCTAATGGTAGCAATGGAGTACAGAAATTGAGCACTCCTGCTGCGGGTCGCTTCTACTCTCCTTTGGTATTGAACATTGCCAAAACCGAAGGGATTCCGATGGAGGAGCTTGAGTATATACCAGGTACTGGGATGGATGACCGAGTAACCAAGAAAGATATTTTGGCTTATGTAGCTCAACGTCAGTCGGGTAATGTAGCCACGCAAACTACAGTAGCTCCTGCTCCGGTAGTAGCCAATACTACTGCACCTCAGAAGACGAGCCCTGCTCCTGCTGCCAAAAGTACTACTCCTGCCACAGTATCTTACAGTGGAGCCCACGACATTGTAGAGATGGATCGTATGCGCAAAATGATTGCTCAGCGCATGGTGGACTCAAAGCGTATCTCGCCTCATGTAACTACTTTTGTAGAGGCCGACGTTACCAACATTGTAATGTGGCGTAATAAGGTAAAAAAAGAATTCCAGCAACGATACGGAGAAAAAATCACCTTTACACCCATTTTTATTGAGGCCATTGCCAAAACATTGCGCGATTTCCCAATGGTCAACTCATCGGTAGAAGGTGACAATATCATTGTAAAAAAGGACATCAACATTGGAATGGCTACGGCATTGCCTAGTGGTAATTTGATTGTACCTGTAATCAAAAATGCCGATCAAATGAATTTATTAGGCTTGGCTAAGAAAGTAAATGACCTGGCCAGCCGAGCTCGTGCCAATAAACTGACTCCTGACGAACTTTCGGGTGGAACTTACACCATGTCTAACATTGGTGGATTTGGCAACGAAATGGGGACTCCTATTTTAATGCAGCCTCAAGTAGGTATCTTGGCCATTGGAGCGATCAAGAAAAAACCAGTAGTAATTGAAACTCCTCAGGGTGATGTGATTGGCATTCGTCATATGATGTTTATGTCTCACGCTTACGATCACCGTATCATCGATGGTGCGCTCGGAGGTGGCTTTGTACGCAAAGTGGCCGATTACTTAGAAGCATTCAATGCTGATACTGATATTTAGTAAACCGTTTTTGGCTATTAGCCAGTAGGCTGTTCTTACAAGGTTTGAGACTATAGCATTGCTATAGTTTCAAACCTTTTTTTATTTTTGGGGAACAACTAAAATAAGCTTGTCATGATCGAAAATATTACTCCCCAAATCAAAACACTACTGGCTCAAAACCGCAAGGCAGAAGCCATTTCATTGGCCCTCGAGCAAGTAGGCGACCTTTCGGAAGCCCAATCAGTGGTAACTCAATTAGAGAAAGAACTCAATACATCAGATACTCATGAAGTAGTGAAGGCAAAAACGGAGGTGGTGCCAGAAGAGAATAACTTAGATTTGGAGGAATTGGAAATGAAAACATTACAAATGTTGCAAACAAGATCAACCCTACAAACTCTCAAATGGCTAAAGGAGACTTCGGGCTGGCACCTCAAAGATGCGATGGATTTTTTAGACAAACTCGTTGCTCGCTCTTCTAACTAAACGATTGCGCCTTGATTATCTGAAAAACCATAAACCTAAGGTGATCACATTTCTGGTATCTTATTCATACATTTTAAAAGGCTTGAGACGATAACTTCAAACCTTTTTTTATTTTGGAGAGCGTAAATCAAATAATTCCTACCATGATCGAAGATATTACCCCTCAAATCAAAACACTGCTGGCCCAAAATCGCAAGACAGAAGCCATTTCGTTGGCTTTTGAACAAATGGGCAATCTTTCAGAAGCCAAATCTTATGTCACCCAATTAGAACACGAATTAAGTGCTCCTGTCACTCAAGAAATTGTAAAATTAGATACCGAAATTGTTCCTGAAGACGCCCTGGATGTAACATCTTCTCCAGATATGGACGAAATAAAAAAACAGGCATTCCATATTTTAACTCAAGAAGGCTCAAA
>CALDJV010000868.1 GCA_937899305.1 uncultured Cytophagaceae bacterium | reverse complement strand
AATAAATAATATAACAAAACCAATTTGTTACCGCCCTGTAACCTGCCTCATTCTTCATTCTATTTTTGTAATGGTAAATTTACAGATGATTAGGATAACCCTATATTCTCATATTTGAAAACATCAAACAACAACCATATATAATATGAACAGTACAGTAGAAACCTCCTGGCAATCTATTCTAAAAGACCAGGAAAACATCAAAGCAACGGCTACCCAAACGCTGCATCAAATCACCGATCACCTCCCGTCTTTTGCCCCATACGACCTCACTTTGATGGGGGGCAAATCGGGCATCATTCTTTTTTATGCTTATTTGTACCAAGTCACTCAAGATGTTAACCACTACAACCAAGCGGTCACCCTTATTGAAGAAAGCTTGTCTGAGGCCAGTCCAGAAACAATGGACTTGTCATTTGCGGCTGGTTATGCAGGTCTGGTTTGGGTGATATTGCATGTAGCCAAAATTCTGGATTTAGACGCTTCAGAAATCGCCCAAAACTTAGATGTTTACATCAAAAACTACAGTAAACAAGGTTTACAAGAAGGTGATTATGACTATATGTATTTTGGAATGGGGGGCATGTTATACGCCCTGGAAAAGGGTGATGAACACGCATTTTTAAGCGAATGCGTAGATTTATTGGCAAGCGCTGCTACCAAAGACGAAAAAGGCATCAGATGGTCAGAATCCCCTGGTTATACCCAAGTGTCAGACAAAGACGATCTGGGTGAAGGAGTAATGATATATAATTTAGGGCTGTCGCATGGCATGTCATCCATTATAGTGGTGCTGGCCCGCTGTTTCAAAGCTGGAGTAAGGCAAAATGATTGCAAGGAGTTACTCAACGGCATTATTCAATATTTCCTGCACTGTAAAGATGCTCCCATGCAACACAATGGCAAAGAGGAGGATCGTTATCAATGCCATTTTAGTTATACCCATCGGGAGGGTGAAAATGCAACCCCTGATGTCACTACCAACCTAAGATGGTGCTATGGTGACCTGGGCATTACGGCAGCCATTTCTCTAGCTGGGCACTACACTCAAGATCCCGAATGGCAACAACTGGGGGCTCAACTGGCCAGCGACTGTGCCCGAAGACACGCGCATCGTCCAGAGGTTACCAGCGTAACCGAAGCTGGTCTTTGTCATGGTACCATCGGCAATGCCCACATCTTCAACCGTTTGTATCATTTACACCACCTGCCAGAACTGAAAGAAGCAAGTAATTTTTGGTTGAAAAAAGGCTTGGAACAATATGAGGAATGGGGGCAAAAATTTCTGGTAAAAGAAGGGGTGTATGGTCATCCTCAACTAGCCGGTTTACTGGAAGGTGACGCAGGCATTGGTCTTGCCCTGATGGGTTTTATTTATGATACCGATCCTGCTTGGGACAAAGTTTTGTTACTTTCATAAAACCAACATCATCAATCAAAAAAGGAGCGTTGTCAGACAATGCTCCTTTTTTGATTTTAGAAATCAGTCATATTATCACATCTTCTTGGCCATTTTGACTTGACGCGCGTGTTCAGAGCGGTAATGCTGAAATAGCAAGTCGTGGATCACCATTTCTTGTACGCGTTGTTTTGTATTGAATAACCGGTTCAAAAACATATGCAAATAGCTTCCTATCAAACTATCTTTATCCATCTCTAGCTGATTGTTCATTTCCAGTTTGGCCACCAAGGCAACTACTGGTTCCAAGTGTTGGCTCCTGGCTTTGAATATTTCGGCCACTGGTTCCAACGAAGTATTTTCAATATCAGACAACAAACTTTGTATGGTTTGGCGATGGGTGCGAAACTTATCCGAAAGTTGCTTTTTCACTCGTTTTTCCACCCCAAACTCTCGATGAAAACCAGCACTAATGTTCCCCATCAATCTTTTTTTCTCAGGTAAATCATACCCAAAATCGTTGAGCAAACAATCTACCCCTACCAATGCCATTTGCCAGCGATAGGTAGCCGCTTCAGGATCTTCTAAATCCAACAACTGAACCACCGTTTGGCTATCGTAAAAGAACAATTGCTCAGAGTTTGCCATATTTGCGTTTCCATACCTTTCCAACTCTCTTTTGTAAGTATCTACCTGAAGGTTTACAATCAGGTTTTCCTCAAAAAATGGCGCTAATGCTTCATTTAACTTTCTCAATACCAATGCATTGTCATTACTCCGAAAACGTAAACGCAAATGCCCTCCTTGAGGCTCATCATAATAACGTATAAAAAACCACTCTTCCAGCAGCCCTATGTGGTGCAATTGTTCAGTCAATGGACGAAGTATCTCTGATAAAATTTGATCAGAGGTCTTCACCCCACAATATAGCTTTACATATAGCCAGTCTCGATTACCTGGGTGAAACGCCCGTTGTACCTCTGAGCTTTGATGGGTTACTACCTGGTGGTGGGTTACTTTTTCATCGGGTAGCACTTGCCAAGGAATGAGAATTTCATTGCCATAGTTTTGGGTAAGAGGGTTGGATGCAGCATCTAAATACTCTGTGAACCTCATCCCACCTATGGTCGCTTTTTTGATTTGTTCTTGTAACAAACCCATACAAAAATCATTGCCTAAATCTAGCGGCAGCTCATGATCACCAATTGCCAATACCACTTGTTGGGGCATTCCTGCTTTATTGGCCAGTGCTTTGAACTGTTGCTGAAAATCTGCAAAGTGCTTGACATTTTGTAAAGCTCTAATATCAATAAACCATTGCGCACGCACCAGTATTACTTTGCCGTAGGTGACTCTGGGCAAAAATGGCGCATACTCTAGGGTCCCCCAAGACCAGTCGAGTGCGGGGGAAATGTCTTGAAACTGAAGGTCACACAAAAACTGGTATATTGGCAAAGCACCAAAACTGAAGTTATGTGCCGTACTCAACCGGGGAACAATTTCTTTATTGAGTTTTTTTGACTTCAATACAATGCGTTCGCCATAAGGCACTGATACCAGTAAATCGTCTAACGAAATGACCTGCTCGTCGCTTACTCCTGGTGCTGATAAAATGGGAATCTCATAACCTCTCAGTACCGGCCTCAACGAAATATTCCCCACCCGGTCTTGTGGCAAATGTACTACTTCGGCAAATACCTTATCGGCTTCCTGCATTTCTTCTTGTTGTAACATTGCACTCATATCTTGAGTCAAATCCGCATCCAGGTAGCAAAATCGCCCCACCAGGCACGCTACCGAAGGCCCAGAACTCACCATATGATACAACTGAAAATCATTTTTGGCTTCACTCTTCCCTTTGAGCACCCTGGCCATCGAGTACATAGAGGTAGGAAAGGAAACTTGTGGAAGTAGTTTGAAAAACCGTTCATCGAAGACCTTGCTTTTTTCAATCTGTTCATTGGTAATTTGTATTTCCTGAGAACCATTAGCAATGGCCTCAGTATACAACGACAACAAGAAATGCTGCCAATCTGACCACTGATAGTTGGTAAACTCAACTTCATTCCCTTCCAAAGCCAAGCCTTCGGCCAGCGGTACAGGATAACTATTTGAAAGGTAATTGTCCTGGGGGTAACCAATCCCAGATTCATTATCCAAAACCTTCATAAGTGGCACCTCTTGCTCTTCATACCTTTGATAAAATCGTTTCTTAAAACTACCTAAATTGGTTTTGTCTTCGTTGGGTTTGGGTTTCAAGTATTCTACATTTTGCAACAAATACAAGGCTTTTTTCAGTTCCTCTACCGCTTCTATACTCAACGAAGCAGGCTGTCGTGTTTTCCTCAATAGATCTACCTGAAACAACTTGCCCACATTTCCTTTGATCCCCAATTCAGCCAGCAAACCCTCGATTATTTTCAAATGCGCGGGTGCCACATTGCCTTTGTCTAATTGGGTTTTGATGTTTTTTAATACCGGCAAAACAGGCCCCAAGGTTTCGTGGTAGGGCTCAAGGGTTTGAATGAGGTGCTCTAGTGGAAGTTGATCTCCAGTAACGGCTGGCATCAGGTTACTTACCAATACCTGAGCGTCAATCATTTGATTTACAAAACCCTGTACTTCTTCCTGAGTAAGCGAATCATCCCAATTCATTAATATTTGTACCAATGCATCAAACGATGCTCCCTGGGCTATACTTTGTAAAATCAATGCAACAGGAGGCATTGCCTCTATCCCTACCAGGTGGTGAGTTCGTATTTTGCTTTCCTCACCAAACCTATATTCTACATATCGGTAATAGTTTCCAACTCTGTAGAGGGTAGGGTTCGCATAATATGTAAGTTGACTTCTAAGCACGGGCAAGGCCTCCAGACTACGAATAAACGCGCACAGATAATCCATATCCAGGCGTAATTTGGCTACATCTGCTTCAACCTCAAAAGAGTGTTCAACTGAGGATGTTTCTGATGAAATTTCTCCCAATGACACGCCCGCAAAAAGCCCAAAGGGGGTACAACGGTAGTGCATACGTAGCAAATACTTAAGTAAGCTAGACAATAGCTTCGGAGTAGCAGACTTGCCCTCATCTAACCACTGTACAAGTTCTTTGTGTAATCCTGGAGAAGCCAAGAAAACTGCTTCGCGGGCGGCAGGGTGTTTTTCGTAAAATGCGCTGATCACCTCTTCCTGGTCAAAACCGTGTAGGTTGTCCAATGCATACAAAGGTGTACGCACCAGAATAGAACGAGAGGCTAATGTTATATTGGTTAATTGTTTCATGGGGCGTTTTTTGAGGATTTTAGAGGCTATTGATAAAACTCTGGAGACATTCAGAACCGTCTAATTGCAACTGATTTTTCAATCTATTACGCTTTACTTTCAGACTGTTTACCGAGACCCCTAAAATAAATGCAATCTTCTGATTGTTGATTCCTAGCCTCATTAAAGCGCAAAAGCGCAGTGTATCGGCAGTTGGATTGTGGCACTTGGATTTGATTTTTTCGAAGAAAGCAGGGTGTATTTGAGTAAAAGACCGCAGGAAAAACTCCCAATGATCATCACTAAAAATCACCTCACAGGCTTCGTCCCGAATCATTTTTAGCCTTTTTTTTAATTTTACATCTTGGGTAATCAGCTCCAGACTATACAGTTGATTAATCATCTTCTTCATGCTCTCGGTTTGCTTGGCCAATTGAAGGTTCAATACCGTAATTTCTCTAAGTTGCTGCTTAGATTTATACAGTAAGCCATTTTGATGATATTGCACCAATAAATGGCGAGCTCGTGGATTTAGCTGTAATTTCTCCATTTGCAAAGGATCATAATTATACGTTTATCACAAGGTGTCACTTGGCTTGATGTCAATACTGGATTTTTAACCGATGTATTTCAGGCAGTTTTGCGAAAAACCTATCAAGCAAGTTCGTCATCAGGGCCAGGCCCAAAACTTGATGATGACCTTGTTTTATCACCTGAATGAATTATTTGATAAACAAATTAATCACTCTGATCCTCAACCCTCGAAAGACTGTTATGCTATTTGGGAATGCTTTTATACTTTTTTGGAATACTTGATCAACTACATCACACCATAGATCTGATAAATTCAACAAAAACTAAGGCCTGTTTCAAACCCTTTCTTTCTCAAATTGTTATTTTTGCAGAACTCACTAAAAATTTCAAACCTATGATCGTTAAAATCATACTTATTATTGTGGGCAGCATTGTTTTTCCTGCCGCAGGTTATTACTTAGATTATCGTGACAAAAAAAAGCGCCGAAATAAAAAACAAAATACTCTCAACTCTTAATTTTTTTCCTGTTGTCATTAGTAACACGTTCGCAATAACTGCCTGTTTTTCTCTACTGCCTGAACTACTGGACTTCGTTATTTAGCCTTTGGCAGAGCTTCTGTTAGTTTAAACCAAAAGGCAAAGCTGTAGCC
>CALDJV010000867.1 GCA_937899305.1 uncultured Cytophagaceae bacterium | reverse complement strand
AAGTAATTCAGAAACCATCCGAAAAGCAAGGTACAAAACAAAAACAGGCAGTACTGAAGCTTCATTGAGTAATTTTGTAGAAACGGGTACTCAAAATTTTGAGGGCTATGACGACCCTAGAGCAGAAGGGGGCAAAGTGGGTGGCACCTTTGCTGATGAGAATGTAGTAACCAAATCTGGCGCTTTCCAATTTACCCAAAAAGTAGCCTTGCTAACGGCCAATGGTACGGCAAGTGCAGCAGAACTGTTTACAATCGCAATGAAAACCCAAACTCAAGTCAAAACAATTGGCGATAAAACCTTTGGAATTTTTGCGGGTAGCGATATTTTTACTTTGCGTAATGGCAGTGGTAAATGGAAAACCAGGGTATCGGTACATGATGTAGAAGTAAAGTACCAGGGAATGTTTCAATCCTTTGAAGGAGTGGGTATTCCTCCTGACCAAAGTATTTTACCAACCGCAACAGAGGTAAATGCAGGTAGAGACCCTCACCTAGAAGCAGCAATTCAATATATAAGGTCATAACTTTGGGAGGTAGATTTGATCTTGCATCCTCCCTAAAATCAAATCTACCTAATTTCGTGAAAAAATCAATGGCAGCCTAGTGCGTAAAATCGACTTTATCCTCTGATTTGTATATTCAAGGTTAGAAACGAACTCACTTTCTAAATACCGACGATCCGAACATACTTTACGAAGTCAGTTTTCCCGCCAAAAACACCATCAATTCAATGGTACTAATGATTTTGGGGCGTTTTTTATCTCCTACATTGGCAAAAGTCATTATATAACGCATTTGATTGCCTTGCAAGCGGATAGAAGTACCTAGTAACATCTTGTCTCTAAACTCATACAAATGTGCTTTGATTTCTCTATCTTGTAAAAAGCGTCGGGTTTGGTCAGGATGTTTTGTTTTGAAAATATAAAAATCATCTACTTGATTGTCCATCAGCGCTACATCTGTTTTTTGTTTGCCTAGCCTGAGCTTACGACGAATAATGAGGTTAAACTGTTGTCGAGGAACAGTAAGCAGTACTTCCATCTCGTTGGCCTCGGAACCTGGATTGGGCTCCACCTTGATCTGTATTGGAAATCCTTCCAATTCCCCGGTCAAAACAGGTAGTTGCCAAAAGCTTTTATGTTTTTGAGCCTGCAGTTGAAAATGCGCTGCCAACAGTTGCATTTGCTTGTGATTGTTGCGGGTAGCTCTTTGGGCAAACCAAAAAATGAAAGCAAAAACCCCCAATGTCATTGCAATGGTAGAAATTAAAGGAATAGTCTCCATTTTGCGTGGTGTTTGATAGGCCCCTAATTTATATTTTTTTAGCCATCTCTGAAAAAAAATTACCTTTATGATCTAAAACAAAATTATTAAATCCATGGTCAATTATAAAAAGTATAGCTTCATGCAGGTATTTGGGAGAATATGCCTGTATTTAATGTGTATTGTTTTGTATACAACAAAAATTCAAGCTCAAGCACAAGAAACACCTGAGCAAGTAGTGCAGCGTCAGTTGGATGCTTACAATGCCCGAAATATAGAGAAGTTTTTGGCTACCTATAGCAAGGATATTGAAGTTTACAACTACCCCAACAAACTAAGTATGAAGGGCCGGGAACAGATGAGAAAAGTATATGGGTCCATGTTTGAACGTTCCAAAGATTTACATTGCAAAATTGTAAACCGAATTGTTTTGGGGAATAAAGTAATCGACAGTGAAAGTGTGATTTTTGATGCAAAGCGACCACCACTGAGAGCGATTGCCATTTATACTGTAAAAGATGGCTTGATTACTAGAGTAACTTTTGTGGATGGAAAATAGGGGTAGGGGATGTATGCAAAAAACTCCTTGTGAGACCGCCTCACAAGGAGTTTTTTCTTATTTAGACCAACACGCTCCTTATCCTTGTGCTACATGTTGTTTGATGTACACATCTTGTTGGGGGAATGGAATTTCAATTCCTTGAGCATCCAAGGTAAGTTTGGTTTTTTCCATAATACCAAAATATACATCCCAATATTGTTCGGGTTTGGCCCAAGGGCGTACCGCCAAATTGACCGAATTATCGCCTAACTCGAGTACAGTTACTGCTGGAGCAGGTTCTTTGAGTACCAGTTCATCTTGTCTCATCATGGCTTCCAATGCATCTTTGGCTTGTTTGATGTCAGCTCCGTAAGCAATGCCTACTACCAAATCTACTCTAATATTTCCTTGCTCGGTATAGTTGGTAATGATTCCGTTGGTCACCGCAGAGTTGGGTAAAATAATGGTTTTGCCTTCTGGACTAATAATGATGGTATTGAAAATGAGAATTTTACTGACCTCTCCGAATTGTCCCTGAGCCTCAATCAAATCTCCTACCTTAAAAGGCTTAAAGATGAGGATAAGTACCCCGCCGGCAAAGTTTGACAGACTGCCTTGTAAGGCGAGTCCCACTGCCAAACCAGCGGCTCCCAGAATGGCTACGAATGAGGTAGTTTCGATGCCCACCATCGATGCTACACTGATTAACAATATGGCATTGAGTGCTACCGCAACCAGACTTTTCAAGAATGGTTGAAGCGATTCATCCATACTGCTTCTTTTCATTGCCTTGGCGGCAAGCTTTACCATTTTTTTGATGATCCAGCGCCCTACAATTAAAACAACAACAGCCATTAAAACCTTAGGGCCGTATGTGGCTGCTTGCTTGATAATGACATCTTTTATTTTGTCGATAGTACCAATTTGCACAAATAACATGGGTTTAAGTAGTTTAGAATGTATAAGATTAGTTTTCAACCAGAAAATAACGAAAACCCTTTTACATAATAAAATCTTTGGCGGGAAAAAGTAATGAACCTAATCAGTACTAAAAATGGCGAAATAGAAAATTTTTGTAGCAACTAGAACATTTTTTTAAAATATTCCGTACATTTAGATGTGAATATGATATTAAAATGATATCACATTAAATTCTAACTGATATGACAATGAAAAACAAAGAAAAAATTTACAAACCAATCTCAGGATATATGATGTTATTGCTTGTACTGGCAGTGGGAGCCGGGAGTGCTGCCGCAGCTACCGTTGGGGACCTACGTTGGATGATCATTGTTGGTGGTGCAATAATATTATTGATCCTTCCTGGTTTTTTTGTGGTCAATCCGAATGGTTCTAAAGTATTGGTATTTTTTGGTGCCTATCAGGGAACCGTGAAACGTAATGGCTTTTTTTGGGTAAATCCTCTATATAACAAACAAGCCATTTCGCTACGTGCCCGAAATTTTGACAGTGAGCGGGTAAAAGTAAATGACAAAATAGGAAATCCAATTATGATCAGTGTCATTTTGGTATGGCGCGTGAAAAATACCTACCAGGCGGCCTTCGAAGTAGACCGTTATGAAGAATTTGTGAGAGTACAAAGCGATGCAGCGGTACGTAAAATGGCCGGAATGTATCCATATGATAATTTTGAGGATCAATTGAGTGAAGTTACCCTAAGATCTGGAGTGTCCGAGGTAAACAAAGCTTTGGAAGAGGAACTGAGTAATCGCTTGAGTATTGCCGGAATTGAAGTAATAGAAGCTCGAATTGGTTATTTGGCCTATGCTACCGAAATTGCCAGTGCCATGTTGCGTCGTCAGCAAGCTACCGCGATTGTGGCTGCTCGTCAAAAAATTGTAGAAGGAGCCGTAGGGATGGTTGAGATGGCATTGGAAGAGCTCTCTAAAAAGAACATTATTCACTTAGATGAAGAGAAAAAAGCCGCGATGGTAAGTAACCTGATGGTGGTACTGTGCTCAGAAAAAGACACCAGTCCAGTGATTAATACTGGAACTTTGAACCAATAATCAACCTAATTTTTGCCTCTAATCGCCCTGGGTTTTTATCATTCAGGGCATATTGCGTGTACAATGTTTTGTGAAATTGAATAGGTACCGATGGGTAAAATAATTATCTAATCAGGCGTAAAACGACCCAAGTTATGGCCAAAAAAAAAGCATTTGCTTTAAGAATTAGCGAAGAAATGATGAGTGCAGTAGAAAAATGGGCTGCTGATGAATTTAGAAGTACCAACGGACAATTGGAATGGATTATTCATCAGGCGCTTAAAAAATCAGGTCGATTGAAATCGGCTGGTAATCAGATAGATACTGATGAAAAAGCAAGTGGTGAAACGGATAGCTAGAAAAAAAACAACTTTTTTTGAGTTAACTATTGCATATAAACAAAACGTACGTATCTTTGCACTCGCGGATATGGCGGAATTGGTAGACGCACTAGACTTAGGATCTAGCGCCGCAAGGCGTGGGGGTTCGACTCCCTCTATCCGCACTTAAATATTTCTTAAAGCCCCCAACAGGTACCCTGTTGGGGGTTTTAGTATTCTAAAATTACAGTTCATCACCTCAAATCGTCATTGGTCAATTGGATATAGTATTAGACAAAAAAGACGCTACCAACGCCTCCCTGAAAGTCACGGTGAGCGAAGCAGACTACAAGCAAGGGTTCAATAGCAAGCTCAAAGAATACAGCAAGAAAGTACAGCTGAAGGGCTTCCGACCTGGAAAAGTACCTACTGGTTTAGTGAAAAAAATGTACGGAAAGAGCATCTTAGTAGAAGAAGTTCTGAACGTGTTGAACGAATCAATCAATAAATATTTCGACGATAATAAGCTTCCTTTGGTGGGACAACCCTTGCCAGTAGAAGAAGATGAAAATCGAATTGATTGGGATAATCAAAAAGAGTTTGAGTTCCACTATCGATTAGGTTTGGCGGGTGACTACGATTATGATTTGAGTAAAATCGAACTTACCCAGTACGAAATCGAATTAGAAGAGAAGGATGTCGACGAAGTAGTAGACAACATCCGCAAACAGCAGGGTGGATCTACCAACCCGGAAGAAGTAGCCGCAGGTGATTTGGTTTTTGGTAAATTAGAGCAAGTACTTACCAAAAAAGCCAAAGAAGAAGGAGAAGTTGGCTTTGAAAAAGATGTGTTGATTGATACTCAAAAAGTAGTAGAAGCCGAATTGGAGAAAATGGTAGGGCTACAAAAAGAAAAGCATATCGACGTTACGATTCGTAAGTTTTTCAAAGACGGAGCCGAGACAATCAAAGAAATTACTGGCCTTTCGTTAGAAGAAGCCAAAGCTTTGAAAGGAAAATACAGATTTACGGTTGAGAACATTACTCGTAACGGAGAAGCGGAACTCAACCAAGAGTTATTTGACAAAGTTTTCGGTCCTGATACCGTATCTGGTGAAGAAGAATTCTTGAATAAGATAAAAGAGTCGCTGACTGACAACTTGAAAAAAGATACGGAGTACTTTTTAGATCAATCAATTCGTGACAAAGTATTAGAAAGCATTTCTATTGAATTGCCCGATGAATTTTTGAAAGATTGGTTGATAGAAAGTGGGGAAGGTAAATATACCAAAGAAAATATCGACAGTGAGTACGAAAGTTATGCAAACGAGCGTCGTTGGGCATTGGTAATAGGAAGAATTGCCGAAGAAAACGAGTTTGAAATCACTGACGAAGAGCTACTAGAGCAAGCTAAGAATTTTGTTCGTTCTCAATTAGGAAATGCAATGGGCATGTCTCCTCAGATCGAAGACATGGTAGATAACCTGGCAGAGCGTTATTTGCAGGAAGATAACGGCCGCATGGCAGATCAGCTTCAAAGTCAGGCCATGTACAACAAAATACTCGAGTTTATCAAGAGCAAGGCCAAAATTGAGAACAAGGCTGTAACTAGAGATGAATTTGAAAAAATCGTGACAGAATAGATCGATTTTAAAATAAAATATGACAAAAAGTCCTTTTTTGAACAAAGGACTTTTTTTTGTTAATTA
>CALDJV010000866.1 GCA_937899305.1 uncultured Cytophagaceae bacterium | reverse complement strand
TGTTACAAAAAAAATAGACCATATTTTATAGTAAAACCAGTTGCTAAGTTATAATTGAAAGTATACAAAAATATAGAAAATACTTTATTTAATCAACGCCAATGGATATCGCATACCTGAAACAAAACCACCTGCTATTGCTAGATAGTATTAGTGGCAGTAAAGCTTATGGATTAGATAACGCTCAATCAGATACAGACATCAGAGGAGTATTTGTACTACCTCAGGCAGTTTTTTATGGATTAGACTATACCCCCCAGATTAATAACGAGTCTAACGATATAACTTATTATGAATTGCGGCGTTTTGTAGAGTTATTAACAAAAAATAATCCTAATATTCTAGAGTTGCTTTATGTACCCAAGGAAAGCTTGCTCTATGAACATCCATTGTTTGCCAAAATAAAACAAGTACAAGTATTGTCGAAACTTTGTAAAAATACTTTTGGTAACTATGCGATGGCCCAAATCAAAAAAGCCCGAGGGTTGAATAAAAAGATTCTCAACCCCATGTCATCCGATCGTAAAACCATTCTCGACTTTTGCTACATTGCATATCAGCAAGGGAGTATTCCCTTGAAAAAGTGGTTGAAATTAAGAGGGTTGTTACAAGAACAGTGTGGGTTGGTCAACATTCCCCACATGCGCAACATGTATGCATTGTATTATGATGGTTCCAATCAGTTGGGGTATCGTGGTATCATGCAGAAAGAGCAAGCAAATGATGTGATAGTGAGCTCGGTTCCTCGAGGAGAACGGGCCTTGACTTATTTATCCTTCAACAAGGATGGGTATTCGTCGTATTGTAAAGATTATAAGGAGTACTGGCAATGGGTGGCAGAACGCAACGATACGCGTTATCAGAGCACACTGGAGCATGGGAAAAACTATGATGCCAAAAACCTGATGCATACTTTCAGGCTATTGACGATGGCAGAAGAGATTGCTCGTGAGGGTAAAGTAATTGTGCGACGACCAGACCGTGAGTGGTTGTTGAAAATTAAAAAAGGAGCATTTGAATACGATGACTTGGTACAACAAGCTGAAGATCGAGCCAATCGTTTGGACGAACTATATGCCAAATCCAAATTACCTGAATCACCCGATATAGAAGGTTTAGAAAAGGTATTGGTCAGTATTCGAGAGGCATTTTACAAAGACAAAGAGAGCAAAACTGTATTGCCAGTTACAAAAACTGCTCAGGATTTGGTCAAAGAAAAGGCGGCTTCTACTAAGCCAACCAAGCCACCGGTAGTGACTGCATCGTTAAAGACGCCTAGGACAACTCAAAATAACCCAAAAGTAACCACCGAAAAGAATCCCACAAAAGAGTCTACTTCCAATGGCGAATGACCTACCTGAAGTAAATTGGGTATTGCAAAAAAACCTTACCCCAGCACCTGTGCTTGAACAAATAAAGGCTGCTCTAAACGAACAGGGGGTGGGTTATCAGGAAGTAGTCGTGGTTCCCTTTTCGAACGAACTTCCTCAAGGGATTGACTTGAGGAAGTTCAATATCTTTTATGGCTCCACCACCCTGATGATGAATGCCTATGGCTATGAGCCTACCAGAGCTGGGATATTTTATGAGCCTGAGTTATTTTCCATGCGAAACTACCTCAAACAATGGGGGAGGCGTCTGTTGAATTCGGATGCACAGTTTTTTTCCTTTCAAGAATTGGTGCAAGAAGACTTACCAGATAAAAGCGACTGGTTTATTCGGCCCAATGGAGATACCAAATCTTTTGGTGGTACTTTGATGAGCTTTGAAGCCATCAAAACTTGGTATGGTAAAATTGCTCACCTGCCCGAAAGTGTCGTAAATGCCACGACGGAAGTCATTATTGCACCCCCCAAAATGCCGGCGAAAGAATGGCGTTGTTTTGTGGTAAATCAACGAATTGTAGGAGCTTGTCGTTATGCACAGCAAGGCAAGCTGTCGGTCAATGTATTGGACGTACCCGAAGAAATGCGGGCATTTGTGCAAAGCTGTGTGAGTGAGTATACTCCCCACCTTATTTTTGTAATGGATGTGGCCTTTTATGAAGGACAATACTACTTGCTGGAGTGTGGGTGTATGAATAGTACCGGATTCTATAAAACCGAGATTGCCCCCGTAATTCAGGCAGTGAATGAATGTTTTGGAGGGTAGGAGCAAGGTAACAAGAAGGGGTAATTGCCACAAATGGGGCTATTGGGGTATCCAGTGTAAGTCATTTATTTTCAAGTTAACAGCTTGTCCAATCTGATATGCTTGTTGGGCAAATACCTGGAAGACTTGCTGATTAGAAATGGTTACATTGAGCATATAGTGACTACCCATAAAATATTGTTGCGTAATGGTTCCGTTAAAATCACTCATTGGTTCAGATACCAGGGTGGCTTGTTCGGGACGAATGCAAGCAATGTGATTGGCGTATGCATTGGTTCGAAATCTAGCGGGGGTGTTGCTTGCTTTGAGGAAGTTGCACTGGCCAAAGAAACTAGCAACGAACTGGTTGGTCGGTTTTTGATAAATAACTTCTGGATTATCTATTTGAACCAATTTGCCCTCGCAAATCAAGGCGATGCGATCAGCAAAAGAGAGGGCATCTAGGGTATCATGGGTAACAAAAATGAGGGTAGTACCGTATTCTTTTACAAGATGTCCCAAAGCTTGTTTGATTTCTTGCTTTAATTTCCCATCTATTTGACTGAAAGGCTCATCTAACAACAACAGGGTTGGTTCGGCGGCCATTGCTTTAGCCAACGCGACTCTTTGTTGTTGCCCTCCCGATAATTCTCTAGGATATTTGGTGGCAAATGCTTCCAAATGAAAAAGTGTCAATAATTCCTCGGTTTTGATTTGCTGAAAATCTTGGTTATAATAACGAAGTGGATAAGCAATGTTTTCTTGTATGGTATGATTGGGAAACAATTTAAAATCCTGAAAAACCAAGTGGATATCAGGGTGGCCAGCTACAAGTTCTTCAGCATAAGTATTTACCAATTCATCCTTCAAGTAAATGTGACCCTCATCGGGTGACAATAAGCCCGCCAATAAACGCAAAAGGGTGGTTTTTCCTGCCCCACTTGGTCCGGTCAATGCCATCACTTCTCCCGAAAATATTTGTAGTGAAATATCTCGTACAGCCGCAATAGGGGTATCAGTAAATTGTTTACTGAGATGGTCAATTTGTAAGATTACATCTGACATAAATATAGATGGTTAGATGACAATCGCGAATTTAAAAAGTGAATCCTGATGAAGGAATTCTGATCAACGATTTTAGAACATCCCAGTAGTTTTATTGGTATACTTCTAAAATCCTTATTCGTTGATCAATGTTTGAGATTTTAATAATAAAGATCATGGTATCAGTTGCTTTCTGATATTTTGAACGAAAGACCAAGGAACGTGTCCGCAATAATTGACCGTTTTCGCTTCATTACTCTTTGCTATACTTCGTTACTTTTTTTGGCCGTAGCGATGGCTACGCCCGCAAAAAGTGCCTCGTCTAGCTTTAAGTAATTTTGCCAAAATCAGACACTTATTTTGAACATGTTCCTAAATAATGTGATTAGATATGGAATACCAAAAAAAATTAACCATTCCTGCCCCTCCTTATGGACGCCGTTTTGCCATTACCGATGTACATGGGTGCTTGCAAACTCTGGAAGCTTTGGTTTGGGAACAGATTCAACTTCAACCCGAAGATCAGTTGTTTTTTCTGGGCGATTATATTGATCGTGGTCCCAGTAGTGGGGGAGTCATCGATTTTATTTTGCAATTACAAGCCCAAGGTTACCCAGTATATGCTTTGCGGGGCAATCATGAACAAACGCTACTTGATGACTATGAACTACATGACGGAGAAAGGTTTAAGGTAGTGATGACCAAATTTAAGAAGACGCCCGATTTGTTGAATGAGTTTGGAGAGTTGCGAATACGTTATTTGGAGTTTTGCCGCAGTTTACCTTATTACATTGATACCGGTGATTTTTACTTGGTACACGCAGGGTTTGATTTTGGCGCAGAAAATACTTTTGAAGAATGGCATGCGATGCTTTGGATACGCAAACATTTTCCACCGCCATTGTCTAAACTACAAATGATTGCAATGATGGATACTCCCAGGCGAATTGTACATGGTCATACTCCTCACGGGATTTCTGAAATACTGAATCGAGCTAAAAATCAGGATATTATTTTACCCTTAGATAATGGATGCGTATTTGGTGGGGTAGCCAGGGGCAAGTTTACGGTTAACGAATTGGGGCGATTGTGTGCCTTGAATCTGGATACCTTTGAGGTGCTTACCCAAGATAGGATAGATGAGGTGCTATAATAACAACTATAGCATTAGTCTATCGATCTAAAGAAAACTACCAACTGTGGACTGTCGCCCAATGCTATTTCCATGAGGAGTTTGAATAGCGATTATTTACGCGTATAATGTGCTTCTATTTTATTCGAAACTACATCTCCTAATTGTAGCATTTTCATTCGATACCTGCCCTGTCCTTCCGCCTAAAACAAAAGGGTAAAAAA
>CALDJV010000865.1 GCA_937899305.1 uncultured Cytophagaceae bacterium | reverse complement strand
AGCTATTGGAGCTATTAACAGTTTTATAAAATAGAAGGGGGCGAACATGTTGAGAATTGTATTAGATAAATTTATATTTGGCTTTTGATGAAGTTCACAATAAAACAAATCGCTATTGTTGTTGGTGGTGAAGTTCAGGGTGACGAATCCCTGGAAATTCATGATGTAATCGAAATTGATAAACAAGCCTCTGGTTCTGGATTTATTTCATTTCTAGCCAACGAAAAGTATGAAAATTTCATTTACACTACTGCCGCTGACGCTGTGATTGTAAATAAGTCTTTTTCCCCAAAGAAAGAAATTAAGGCCACTCTTATAAAAGTAGATGATCCTTATTCTGCTTTTACTACCATACTGGAGCAATATGATAGAATGATGAAGCTCAACACTCAAGGTATTGAGTCTCCCAGTTTTATTGGAACCGAATCGGTCAAAAATTGCGAAAATATTTACATAGGTGCTTTTGCCTACATTGGCAAAAACTGTAAAATCGGCAAAAACGTCAAGATTTATCCCCATACTTATGTTGGTAACAATGTAGAAATTGGGGACGAAACCATTCTATACGCTGGTTCTAAGGTGCATGATCATTCAGTGATTGGTAAATCTTGCATTATTCATGCTGGCGCCATCGTAGGAAGCGATGGTTTTGGTTTTGCCCCTCAACAAGACGGCACTTACAAATCTATCCCCCAACTGGGCAATGTAATTATTGAAGATAATGTAAGCATTGGTGCCAATACGACCATTGATCGGGCCACCCTCAAGTCTGGCAACACCATTATTCGTCGTGGAGCCAAATTAGACAATCTCATTCAGATTGGACACAATGTAGAAATCGGTGAAAACACCGTGGTGGCTGCTCAAACTGGCATTTCGGGTTCTTCTAAAATTGGTAAGAACTGTGCGATTGGCGGCCAGGTAGGCTTGGCGGGCCACATTGTTGTACCTGATAACACCCAAATAGGTGCTCAGTCGGGAATCAATAGCAATATCAAGAAAAAAGGCACTAGAATTCAAGGGTACCCCGCCTTTGATTATAATGGCTTTATGAAGTCTTCGGTCGTTTTTAGAAAATTACCCGACTTACAGAAGAGAGTGGACCAATTGGAAAAAAGCGACAGCTCTGACAGTGTTAATGAAGAAATTGACACCCTCAAAAAAACAGTCAAACAACTAGAAGAAAAAATTCTAAATTTGCTTTCCTCTTAATTGTAAATATGAATATCAAGCAACAAACCATAAAAAAAACAGTAACGGTTTCGGGTGTTGGGTTGCATACTGGTGTAGCAGTAAACATGACATTTTTGCCAGCCAAACCCAATCACGGAATTAAGTTCCAGCGCGTAGATTTGGAGGGGTCTCCTATTGTTGATGCGGATGTTGATAATGTAGTGGATTTATCAAGAGGAACTACCATTGAGCAAAGCGGAGCTCGGGTAAATACCGTAGAACATACTTTAGCCGCCTTGGTGGGTTTAGAAATAGACAATATATTGATTCAATTGGACGGACCAGAACCTCCTATTATGGATGGTAGTTCTATCCAATTTATAGAAGCACTTCGAGAGGCTGGAGTTGAAGAACAAAATGCGTTGCGTAATTACTTTGAAATTACTGAGAACATCTACTACCGTGACTCCTCTAAAAACATTGAGATTGGTGCATTTCCATTGAATGATTACCGCTTGACGGTAATGGTAGATTACAACTCTCAGATATTGAATAGCCAGCACGCTACATTAAACGATATCAAAGATTTTACTAACGAGATCGCAGCTTGTCGTACTTTCTGTTTCTTACACGAAGTAGAAATGCTGTACAAGCAAAACCTGATTCAAGGAGGAAATATCAAAAATGCCATTGTGATTGTAGATCGTATGATCGACGATTCAGAATTGGACTATTTGAAAGATGTGTTCAACCAACCCAAAATAGAGGTTAGAAAAGAAGGCATTTTAAACAACGTAGAGCTCCGATTTAAGAATGAGCCTGCTCGTCATAAATTATTAGATCTAGTAGGAGATTTGGCTTTGGCGGGCCGTCCTCTCAAAGGTCAAATTTTGGCCGCTCGTCCAGGGCATGCCGCAAATGTAGCGTTTGCCAAAAAGCTGAAAAAACAGATGAAAGAGGCCAAAAACAACATTCCTGAATACGACCCAAGGCTTCCGGCGCTGATGGATGTGCAGGGAATTATGAAAACGTTGCCTCACCGTTATCCATTCGCTTTGATAGACAAGATTTATCACCTGGATGATAAAACCGTGGCTGGGATTAAGAATGTAACAGTCAATGAGCCATTTTTTCAGGGGCACTTTCCTGGTGAACCTGTGATGCCCGGCGTATTACAAATCGAGGCCATGGCCCAAACCGGGGGGATTTTGGTACTCAATACGTTACCTGATCCTAACGATTACCGAGCTTACTTGATTTCTATTGATAAGTGCCGCTTCAAAAAAATGGTGGTTCCCGGAGATACTGTTATCTTTAAATGTGAATTGAAATACCCTATCAGAAGAGGGATTGCTACAATGCATGGGCAAGCCTTTGTAGCAGGTGAATTGGTTTGTGAAGCTCAATTGTCGGCAAGTATTGTAAAGAAAAATGAAAAATAACACCCTATCTTATATTCATCCCGATGCAAAGATCGGTAAAAATGTAGTAATAGAACCTTTTGCTACAATCTACGGTAATGTAGAAATCGGAGATGATTGCTGGATTGGACCTCATGCAGTGATTATGTCTGGGGCAAGAATCGGTAAAAATTGTAAAATTCATCCTGGCGCAGTCATTAGTAATATCCCTCAAGATTTGAAGTTTGAGGGAGAAGACTCACTGGCCATCATTGGAGATAATACAACCATCCGAGAATGTGCTACGATTAACCGTGGTACCAGCTACGCGGGTAAAACTGAAATAGGTAGTGAGTGTCTCATTATGGCGTACGTACACGTAGCCCACGATTGTCTGATTGGAGACAAATGTATTTTGTCCAATTCGGTACAAGTAGCTGGACACGTAGAAATCGGCTATCACGCCATTGTAGCCGGAAATAGTGCCGTTCACCAGTTTTCTAAAATTGGTCCCCACGTGATGGTATCGGGTGGATCATTGGTACGCAAAGATGTGCCTCCTTATGTGACGGCAGCGCGTGAACCATTGAGCTACGTAGGCGTCAACTCCATTGGCTTGGAACGTCGCGGATTTACCAAGGCTCAGGTCAATCATATTCAAGATATTTATCGAATTATTTTTCAGAATGGATTGAGCACCACCAAGGCAGTCAACTTGGTAAAACAAAATATTCCTCAGTCAGAAGAACGTGATGCGGTGATTAGCTTCATTGAGAAATCTGATCGTGGCATTATGAAGGGTATCCAATAGTAGGAAGGGTTTGAATGGAAATTATCACCGATAATCTTAGTAAAAAGTTTCAAAGAGATTGGATCTTTAGAAATCTAAAGCTACACTTTCAAACCCCTCACTCTTACACCATTATTGGCCCCAATGGTAGTGGCAAATCTACCTTGTTACAAATTCTAGCCGGTATTCTCCCGGCTACCCATGGCACGGTTACCTTTAAAAAAAATGCTCAGATTGTTCCGGTAGAACACATATATCGGCATTTGTCTATTGCTACCCCCTACTTGGAACTCGTCGAGGAGTTTACCCTGCTCGAGGCGGTCAAATTTCACACTCAGTTCAAGCCCCTCAAAGACAACCTCTCTGTCAATGCATTTTTGGAAGTCATGAAATTGGAGAAAGCGAAAAAAAAGCCTATCAAGTATTTTTCATCTGGTATGAAACAACGCCTCAAATTGGGTTTTGCCTTTTACTCCCAAACCGACTTGATATTGCTGGATGAACCTACCTCTAACCTGGATAATCAAGGGATTGCCTGGTATCATCAAGAAATTGAAAAAAACACTCAAGATCGGCTCTTGATCCTTTGTTCAAACCAATCTTATGAATACGATTTTTGCGACAACATCATTAACATCAATACTTATAAACAGTAAGAGGCGATATCATAAGTAAAATAGGTACAAAATGTCTTGTAATCATGTGTTGGTTTTTTTGTGAAAAATAAAATTTCGTTTTTATTAGTTGATAGCTCGTAGTCAGGAGTTGGTAGCTTTTTTTAGTCCATAGTTTCTTTAGTTCGTAGTCCGGAGTTGGTAGTTAGTAGTTTTGTGTTGCCTCGCCCAACAACCTAAGGACAGGCTCAGCGTTAGTTAATTCAGGCATATGACCAAATCGGACACTTATTTTGAAAGCGTTACCAAGGCGGAAACGCCTAAAATCTGAACACTATTTTTGATCAGCATTTGATTGCAAAACAACTCAGAAGCAACGAACTATTTGAATCAGATTTTGAGTGTTTTTTTTGTGATTTTTTCTTATGCAAGAGCGCTCAGGGGTGAAAAATGCTCCAAGACAGCTAAAAAAAACAGAAAGCATTTAAAATAGATGATTAAAATTAACATGTTCGCCAAATACTGTGAATTATTATTGGTAAAAAAAAGGGGATTGT
>CALDJV010000864.1 GCA_937899305.1 uncultured Cytophagaceae bacterium | reverse complement strand
CGATTGAAAGATGCTGGGGCCATCATTATTGGAAAAACCAACGTTCCTCTGTATTCTATCGATTGGCAAAGCACCAACTTTTGGAACGGACAAACCAACAATCCTTATGATTTATCACGAGTAGCGGGAGGAAGTTCAGGCGGGTCTGCGGTGGCGGTTTCGGCGGGTTTTAGTCCATTAGAATTGGGAGCCGATGCGGGTGGTTCTATCAGGGTGCCCGCCCATTTTAACGGAATTTGTGGACTACGTCCTACCGAAAATTTTTTATCTAACCGAGGGCATTTAAAAGTGGCGAATAAACCGCAAGGCAGGAGGCACATCGTCACGCCGGGTCCGTTGGCCAAAAATGTAGACGATTTGATCTTGATGATGCAAGTGCTGGGCAATAACGCTAAATACAGGCTGCCAGAGTTACCCATTACAGATTTTGATCATTCGGAGTGGGACCAACAACCGCTCAAAGTGGCTTATTCGGAGACCATCAACGATGCTGAAGTGGATGCCGAATATCTACAAATATTCAGAAACTTTATGGCCAAAATTCAGAAAGAAGCTCAAAGTTGTGCGCTTGACCACCCCGTGTATGACGAGAAAAAAGCGTATGTTGCGCATGGCAAAATAATTGGCTTTGAGCTAGGCATGAACAATCCGCGTGTTCCTCTTTTGGCTACTGGGCTGTATGCTTTTATTAGGGCTAAGTATAGAGATCACTTGTGGGCCAAGGGGATGGCTCTGGGGCAAAGACTTTCAAATACAGGGTATGCAAAGGCGATTGATTACAAAGATGCGTTTGCCAAGATATACGATGATTTTTTAACCCAATATGATATTTGGATCACCCCAGTATGTGCTTTTGAAGCATACAAGCACCAAAGGGCCGGGAAAAAATTTATGGTGAATGGCAAGAAAATACCCTATACCAAAGCCATTGCTTCGTTTACCTTTACCACGGCCCTTTCTGGCCACCCAATTGTGGTAATCCCCATTGGTACAAAGCAAAACGGAATGCCGGTAGGGGTTCAAATTCATTCCAGAAAATGGACCGATAAAAAACTACTTCAAATCGCTCGGCATTTTGAGCAATTGACCAATGGGTTTGAAATACCCAAGCATATGACGATGGAAAGTAAGGCCTGAAATGTTACCCCAGCACTTGTGCATTTTTTGAAGTACCCCTTCGGAATACTTCAAATAACCGGGAGCAAAAATCCTGTGAATCCTAAAATCTTGGACATCCTGATGCTGACAAAAGGAAGCACAAAACATCCCCGTCTCTCACGAAACGGGGATCATCCTATTTTTTGAAACCACTGAAAAGCAGGCAAACACTAAGAAGCGATTCCCCATTGGGTTCGAATATATTGCAGCCAGCGTAGTTCGTTGGCCAGGTAATTCAACTCGATGATGGTTACTTCTAAGTGATTGATGACCCTCTCGATGTTTTCGGCGGTAAAAGTTTTACCCGATTCCTTGATAAATTCCAGCGGAAAGTAAGCTGAAAAAGTCAATTGCTCGAGGCGGGCTTGAATGCCCTCTTCCAATAAGGTGAGCGAAGGCGCCTGTTGGGTGCTTACTGCATTTTGAGAAGCGGTGAATAATGTCGAACTTTGCATCTTGTAGATGATTACGTTTACAAAAGCCCTGGAAGTAGGTCTGCAAACTGAACTTCTAGGGCATCTTTGTTTTTCAAAGACAGGTAAAGATACAAATTTTTGTCACGTATAAAAATACATACAAGACTATTTTTCTTTGATTTTCACCTCATGTTTTATCTGATAATCTACATGCTCTTCTAAAATTCGCTGCATTCGCTTCTCAGAAACCTTTTCCTCTGTTTTATAATAAGCATACTTGGCATTACGCAAAGCACCTGTTTTCTGCTCACTGGGCAAATGGGGGTATACGTTTTCCCAAAACCATTCGAAGGCTTCGGAGAGGGTGTTGAATTGGGGCATTATTTTGTTTTTGTTATTGTTTTTCTTGGTTTCGGTAAAGGTAGGGAGATTTAAATTGATTGGCAATTGGGTGTTTTTTTTCTAGAAAAAACGAAAATTATATAGAGAGAATAAACGAATGTCTTATATTGTTTACTCAATAAATGAACATACTCAAAAACTATATTATGGATACTTGGCCCGAAAGACTGTTTGACCTAATTTTCTTCCCAAATATAAATGATAAATTAAATGACTTAGAAGAATTAGCAGAGGGTGAAAATTGGAATTATCAGAATACAAACAGTGAACATCATTTACCAATACTATTTAACTATATACAGTACACTTATAAGCGCTTAGCACAAGAAAATAAAATTCTAATTTCAGAAAATGCCCAAAACCTTACATTCAACACTGGACTTGTAACATCAAATCAGGAACCTATTTATGCCGTTTGTAACATCAATCGTAACTCTGATGCATCCCCTTGGTTTTTTCAGGGTTGGCGAAGAAGAGGAGAATATGAGATGACTAAATTTTCAGATTTACCTCTTATGGCTCATTATTTTGATGATCCTTCCACACTTGTACTAGACGCCCGTTTAGAACTGAGAACGAATATTGAACATATTGTAACACAAAACAAAGATAGGTTTCCTGAACCATACAAATCTATGGATGATTACGCTGTTCAAACATTGATCAAAGGAGCTATTGATAATGCTAAAGAAAGAGTACGTAGAAACTATAAAACAGCCATTCCACATTTTCATCGAGAGAAAATTCAACTCCTCTTACCTTTATGTTTAAGTAATCCCAATACAGCAGATTTAGCCCTGGTTGTTGAAAAATATGGCACATTTTATCGTGCTTCAACCTGTTTGACATTGGATATGGCATATAATAATGCTAGGCAACTCGCCAGACCTGATAGGGATTGGTTATTACCTTGATAAAATCAGGCTATTATACATATGCCTACATTAAAATTATTCTCCTAGCTATTCTAAACCTTCCGAAGGGCAAACTGGGATTTTTGAATCAATAGAAGTCTCTTGATCCTTACAGAACACGCTTTCTTTTTCACGAGAGCGAAACTTCTTGGCATAGGCTAAAAATCGCCCTACCCTGTAAGGGTCTAGACTTATGTATATTTACAAATTTGAAGTGATCCTTTCAGAACACTTCAAATAACAAAGGTACATTGTAGTAATTGAGCAAGCCATTGAAATTATAGAACAAAAACTGGAGGATCTTTAATGAAAACTAAAGAAGAAAAAGAGGTCTTAAAAGCACAAAGAATCAAGGAAATCAAACAAAAGCTTGATGTGCTGGAAAAAGAGGCTCAACAAGTTGCTAATAAGGCATCAGAAATAGTAAAGAATATTTCGAGAGATGCTTCCTGAGTTTGCCCCTAGCCCTCATCGATGCCTGAATTTGAGGGACCTCATCGGCTCGTGGAGACACCGAACCGAGGCGGGGAGTAATGAATGTGGAAGAAAATTCGCCTTCATTATGGTGAGCCCCCGCGCTAGCAGAGCTCTCAAAAAGAAACCAATGATTGAGGGTTAAGAAATAAAATATTTACATCTCTTAACCCTCAAATTAATCGCAGGCTTAGCCCAAGCCTGGTTGGTGATTTGTTATCCTTCTTCACCGGAAGTGAGTGCGACAAGGATAAAAAATTACACTGGCAGGTAATTGCGGGCAATTAGTCGTACTAATCAAATAAAGTAGGATTGAGCCAGTATGTAACTGCAGCAAGCCCTCCCACCACATAAAAAAGTATGCCAGTGTTAAACGAAGCTTTGTAACTGATTTGCTCTATTTCATTCTTATCCCAATTGTTAATTCTCAAGTATTGTTCTTCAAACACATAACGACCGTGGTCTTTGCCATAAAGATCCCGCTTAATTTGTTCTTCGCTTTTCTTTCTATAGTCCCCCTTCATTTTAATACGACCACTGCGTTTTTTCTTTACCTTGATTTTTCGTTTCTCCAAGGTAATGTGGTAATCAAAAATATCAGTTGACTTCACATAGTATCCATTTATTTGGAGTGGTGCAAAACTTACTTGCTTGATTTTTTTTATGAGTTCATCAGGCAAGTTTGGCGATGATTTGAGCTGTATATTTTGTGTACCAGTAGTATCAAAGTGTACCTGAATGGTAAACTTGGTCTCTAGTTTTGTGATGTTGTCATAGAAGTCTTTTTGAGAAAAGGTCGCTTTAAATCTCTGTTTCATCTTGTCAAATGTGGCAGGCTCAGTACGTTGGAAAGCATAGGTTTTATAACGTCTTTCCGCCAAAAACTTTTTAATTCTTTCC
>CALDJV010000863.1 GCA_937899305.1 uncultured Cytophagaceae bacterium | reverse complement strand
CGAAGTAGCGGGTAACCAGTACGATAAAGCAATCAATTCAATGATCAAAAGTATTGAGAAGTAAATGATTCTATTGTTCCGCTGCGCTGATTGTTCTATTGTTAAATGGCTGCGCGAGGCGACGTATTGATTACTGATGTTTAATTGTTGATGATTAATTCTGCGAAGCGAAATATCATTTTTCATTCTTGTCCTGACGAAGGAAGGATCTGTTTTTCACTTTGCATTCAATCAGTGGACTATGGACCATCGACTATGGACTTTAGAACTAAAAAACCTTAAAACTTGATCCGAACCTGGGCTTTGATTTCCGAACGGACGCTACCTTGAATTTCTTCTAAACCCGAACCTATGGTTTGTTGGTTACGAAAGCTAAACTGGGCATAACGCAGCCAAAAGTCGATTTTACGAGTAAATCGATAACGTAATAACGCGTAATTTCTAAAACCTACCCCACTATATGCTGGAATAGAAAAAGCCCATAATACATCTTGCTCATACACATACTGTCGATTATTGAAATCCTGGGTGTCGAATAAACCAAAACGGAAGTCCAAAGTAAACTTTCTAAACTTGAAGCCTACGTCCTGCACCAAGGCATATCCGTTGGTGGTAGGGCCACCTGCTTCCTGGAAAGTACTCCATTGTAGGCGTGACTTTAAGGACAATACCCGAGGCACTTGGTAGCTGAGGTTGAGGATATAGTTACGCTTCAGGGTATTGACCAGGAAATCAATATTGGTGGTATTGTTACTTTGGTTTTGTTGTTGAGCCTCTTCCCGGTATTGCGCATAAAATCCTATTTGGCGAGAAAATTTATAATTGGCACGTATCAAAAACTCATAACCTCGGGAAGGACCATCCACCAAAAACCTAAGCCAAGGAAAACGAAAACGATCGTAGTAGGCGGCCAACTGCAGTTTTTTGAAAGGCTTTACCTTGATGCCCCAATAAATACCTTCTTCATTGATATTGCGACTGCCCTCGGCCAATGCCGACCCATAAAAGCTGTGGAAGTCTTTGTCGTAATTGCGATACAGCATGGCCATTTCCACATTGGGAGCCAAACTAGATACAAACCCCGCTATTGCACCTCGTCCACCACTCTTTGATTGTCCTCCTTCACCAAAAAAAGTGAAGTTTTGCCAGTTGTAATTAAAATAAGCCCCAAAGTTATAGTTTTCCCTCCCCGAAAACTCAAAGCGATTGTATACTCTAGCCGTTCTTTGGAGGGCTTTGCTGTATTGGGTGTGCAAAAATAAACCTCCTATTTGTAGCGTTCGATCTTTGCTGCGAAACAAAAGGTTGCCGCCCGCGATACGTTCGCCAATATTGCCCTTGGAATCTAACTCGATGCGTGTTCTATGAAAACCACTTGTCTGAAAAGATTGAATAAAATCTTCGGTTCGAGAAAGTGTATCAGTACTGGTTAATACATTGGCATCTCTCCGGTTATAAGAATAAAAACCCGTGAAGTCGAAGCGATGGAATTGGTAAGTGGCGGCAGCTCCCCGGAAAAAACCAGATTCTAAAGTAGAGGTGTAAGGCCTTACCCCCAGATTACTGCGCCGAATGGTTTGTACCGTTTCTGCCCCTTTTCCTATGTTGAACCCTCCAGAAAGCAACAAGCTCTGCCCAAACTGCATTTGATAATCTCCTATAGCCAGTGATTTCAAACGTCCTTGATTTTCAAAAAATGCATGAAATGATACATAGTCCAGGCCATACTGATTTTTTCTAGGGTTCCAAGCCAATTGTTCCCCATCATCTTTCTCGATGGTAAACCCAAGGCTAAAATCTTTACGGTGACTGACTCGGTAACGGGCATACACACGACCGGGAGAGCCCAGATAGCGACTATTGGACTCGCCCTGTGAATTGGTATCAGCAAGGATGAAGCCTTTCTTTTGTTCTAAAACCCGATCGTAGCGTAAGATCAAATAATTGCTTTCTTTTTCGCGTAAAATTCGTTGCCACAATGGGCGTGCATCTATATACAGTCCAGCTGGCCGTACAAATACAAAGGGCAAGAGCTTGTCAATGGTAGCCTGGTCAAAATTTGGAATGGCCTGTAACTCGTAAATAGTCAGTAATTTGCCGTTGGTATTTACGTGTTTGAGAAAACTATTGATTTGCAATTCTGACAACACAAAAAGCGACTCCAGATCTTCTCGATCGGCAGTGTTCAGGTTCAATGGATTTCGGTAAAACTGAAACAAAGTCTCATATATGTCTTCATAATTGATGTCAGCGTCTTGTACCGAAAATAAACCCTGAATAAAATTATCAATATTGATGGCAGGACGAGGAAAATCCTGGGCTTTGACTGATACATGATACATCAAACAGATACCCAAACCACTTATCGTGACAAAAGAACGAAGTGAAAAAAAGGTCCATTTCATATTTTGGAAACTTTGAAGTTATTTTTTACTCAATTGATAAGTAAATGAAAGGTGATGCGAAATACCTAGAGGATCATTAGTGGATAGGGCGTAGTTTAAATGAAACCAACGAGGGGTAAAGCCTACTCCAAAGAAATTATTAAAGGGAGCAGTTTGAATGCCTGTTCTTAGTAATATATTTTTCACCAACTCATATTCTACCCCTGCTTTGAATGTAGCGGGTAAATCAATGTCTTTTTCAGTTTCAATGTTGAGCAAGAGCGCTGGTACAGGTTGATAAGAAAGACCTACTTTCATGATAACGGGGACTTTTTCGGCATCTCCAAAAGCGGTGTTCAACTGTCCTTGGTTGAAATTATAAATATGAGCACCAAATAAAACTTCTTTACTAAGTCGGGCTACCCCTCCAAACTCAAATGCAAAAGCACCTTGGCTATCCAAGTCTTGAATTCTTACCTGTAGGTAGTTGATTTTTGCTCCCAGGCTTACATTTTTTATTTGATGGCTGTAGCCCAGTCCCAGTCGTTGTTCACTATACAACTGGTCGCCAAACCTTGAAACGCTCAACCCGGCAACGCCTACTTTCAGGGGAGCAACAATTCCAAGAGCAAAGGTTTGAAAGTTGGCAATTCCAAATTGGTTATGATAAGCGATTTGCCCACTGATTTTTTTGACACCAGCCATTCCTGCTACATTATTAAAAATAGCCCAGTGATCTTTCAGTGATACCGAAGCATTGGCCATTCCATAGGCACGGGCTCCCATAGCGGGATTTTCGATTTGTGCTTGAGTAGGGTAATAGAGAAGGGTATAACAAATCAGTGCAATGATGTAGGAGGTTTTTTGCATGCTTGTAGAAGGTGAAAATGTGAAAACCTATAACAAGAAATAAGTTAAATCTCGAAAAAACTAATGTAGCCAATGATAATATTGTAAATAAAAAACAAGCAATTCATCGTTGAGGCATACTAAAAGAAATTGATCGAGGGTGAAAATAAGGAGTAACTTTAAGGAATAAGTTAACTGAATATATCTCTAAATAAGGGGTTTAGAAATAGGAACTTACACTATGGTGTAAAAAATTACTGATTGGATGACTGCTTAAAAAGTGTACTTTACTGATGCAAAGGCATAAATATCATACATCAAAACCGGGTCAAATAAAATAGTAATTAAGAGCAAAGAGCACATTACTAACAGATGTAATGTTACCTGAGATTACTCACTTTACGCCAAAAATCTAATGTTTATTTTTGTAAATGGACTTGGTCCGAATTTTTTCTTTTTGTGTTAAAAACCAGTTACCAATAATCACTAT
>CALDJV010000862.1 GCA_937899305.1 uncultured Cytophagaceae bacterium | reverse complement strand
CAGTAGTTTATTAATTATTTAAACTACAAAGCATACGTGCGGAAAGTCGGTTAGACCTGCAAGAAAAACCTAAAAAGGACATCACAACAAAAATCACAGACAAAATAAAGAAAGTTAACAATGAAAACGCTTACCTAACTACCAATCAAAAAGCTGCTTTCATATTATTATATAAGTGGTTTGATGATAATGAAGTGTTGGGCAAAGAACTTTTTTCGTTCTGGTATCAGAAGAAACAGGATTTGTTTGTGAGTACTATCGAAGAACACGAAAAGGCAATGATAAGTGAACTTGTTCGAGATGGCAACTTAGAACAAGTATCAGTCCTTGCTCAAAAGCTGAAAGAAAACCCCAATATTTTATCAGACATCAGCAAAAATCAAGAATTATCAGATTTCTTGGATAAACATGAGGCAAAAGACCTTGAAGAATTAGACTCTAAAATAGAAATAGGGAACCATTTGGCCGAACTCTTACAAGACAAAGATTACAGTCTTATTTTTGGGCATATTTCCAATCCAAAGTTCTTTCCTTATGCGCAGGAAAAACTTGAGAGAGTGCGAGAAAACGTTCAAAAGCACCTTGCTGGTTTAGATGAATATAACTTAGACAATACCCATAATGTGGCTGATACAATAATTGCTGGAGTAAAAAAAGATGGCCAGGATATTTCAATTATCACCAGGCCTTCGGATGGAGGTGTAGTAATTATTTATTATGATATCGAGAGAGATGTCTTGGATTATGATGCCTCTACTACTGAGTTATGGGTAGAGGATGGGAATAGTGAACCAAAACAATTAACTTTGGGAAGTATACTAAAAATGACTGGTATCATTAAATTCCCAGTGAATGAGTCTAATAAATGAAGTAACACAATTAATTGGTAAACCAGCAGGGTCAATGCTTGAATGCCACCCAACGTTTACCAGAACTCCAGAACAACTTGCTCAAACCATCAGTGCTTTCGCCAGTGCTGATGGTGGTTTTATTTTACTGGGGGTTACTAAAAAAGGAGAGGTAAAGGGGCTAGGTGAAGGTTTTTGGATAGAGAATGTGCTGGCAGAAGTGCCTAATCACCTAGAGCCAACTCCTCAATTCATCCACGAACTTGTTTCCATTCAAGGTAAACAAGTATATGTCATCAAAGTATTCAAGTCAATAAAAAAAGTATTTGTCAAAGGACGTAGCTTTATAAGGAAAAGTGATAAAACGATTGATAATACTCCCCAACTTGAAATGAACCTGCCTCCATTTGTGGTAGAAGCCTTAAGGGAGCAAATTAAAGAACAATATGAGATGATATTACGCTACCGGGAACTGAAAAACCGTGCATTAGATAAAAAGAAAAGGGAAAAACATCAAAAAGAGATAGACCTGTGTCAGCAAAATATTCAGGAAATTCAAGAAGGCTTTTTACAAGATGCAAAGCTGCAGGATGGTACCCTCTCTACTGATCATTTACTAGAGTTTAGTCAACAAATGGTTATCCAGATTAAACAGGAACTGGATCAGCAAAAAATGCCTGACACTGCCACTAGACCAATAACAAATTTAAAAAACCGATCAGTAATTTTTACTGGATTTGCCAATCCGCATCGTGATTTGATTCATCTTTCCCAGGAACAACAAAACATCCAGGATGCATTGAGTCCTTTGGAGGCGCAAGAAAAACTAAGAAAGCACTTGCAAAGAAACGATTTAAACCTAGAAGGCTATTTTAAAGATTTGCGTGATTGGGAAAATCAAATCCACATTTTTCACTTTGGCGGCCACGCCAATAGCCAAGACATTCGTTTACAGGATCGTTCCATATTTTTTAAACCTTTGGCCCAGGAACTCAAGTTGCGTAATCCTGATTCGCTCCAGTTGGTGTTTTTGAATGGTTGCGCTACTGAAGCTCATGTCACCACTCTGTTTGAATTAGACGTAAAGGCGGTGATTGCTACTTCGGTGAGTGTGTATGACAATCTGGCGGCTTTGTTTGCCCGCCATTTTTACAAAAATCTTGCCCAAGGCGACACCATCAGTAAAGCCTTTGAAAGTGCCCGTCATTTTGCCGAAGCCCAACAAAAAGCCAATCAGAAATACCGAATTTTAGCCCAACCTGTCACTTGGAAGTCCCGAGGTTCATTCAAAATTTCCCAAACCGATGAGCAAGAGCAACCCTTTCCCTGGGGGTTATACCTCAATGATGATGAAGTTCAGAATTATCGGTTGGTTGTTTAATGCTTTTTATATTTTTTCGCTTTGCTCATTGTTATAGTTCTTCTTACGAAGGAAGGATTTATGTTTATTGTTAAATGGTTGAGCAAAGCGGAACAGTAGTTTTTTGGGGTTGAAGGTTTTCTTCAATCAGAATTTTCATCCATATATTCATAAAGTTATTCTGGCTTCCTCCAATCAAAAGCGATTTGCCGAAAAAAGTCAAAAGTTAATGACAGTCATTAGCTTATAACCAACTGATAATCAAAATCTTTATTCAAAAAAACCACTTACTCTGACTCCAAAGCAGCTACAATCTGCTGGTAAGCTCCCCTACTAGGGCGGCTGGCGTTGCGGTGCCAAATTTTGCCTTCTTTGTCAATGATGATATAATGAGGAAAAGCACGGATATTATAGGCTTGTGTCACGGAGTTTTTAACGCCAGGAGCATTCAAGTGAACTCCCTTAATTTGTTTTCTTTCTACGGCCCGTTTCCACATTTTCGCATTTTGGTCTACCGAAATGTACAAGAATACGACTGGTTGTGCTTTTAATTTTTCTTGCAACTTTTTGGCGTGGGGTACTTCTCTCATACAAGGAGGACACCAGCTTGCCCAAAAATCCAGGAATACTACTTTGCCTCTAAAATCGTTCAATGACACTTGTTTACCCTCTATGTTTTTAAGCGTAAACGCAGGAGCAGCTTGGCCTTTGTCTAATTGTTTGGCAACTTGGTATTGGGTCTTGAGCAATTTCTCCAACGCAGGCAGGCGATTCAAAGCCAAACAATCATCATACATCACTTGTAATTGAGCCAAAGAAAAATTCCCACTCATTAACCCTCTACATACTATTTTTGCAAGTTGGTGTGAAAGTAACTGTGGCGCTTTTTTACTTTCTATCGTCTTCTTTACAAAATTATAATAATCTCTGGTAGAGGTTTTTCCAAGGTTCTTTTGGCGAAACTTGTGTTTTAAATAAAGGCTTACTAAATATTGGTAGTCAGTAGACCTCACCCATTCGTCTGTCCAGGAAAATACTTGGGGTAGCTGACTGTAATAATCTTTAGGAAGCATCGGTTTTCCTTTGGTAGAAAATGCCTTCTCTTCAGAATAAATTAATAAATTTTTCCAACGTTGCACTTCAAACATACGGGTTTGATATTGCACAAATGCTTCATTGAGATTTTGTTGAGCCTGGTATTTTTTTAATAAATTTATTTGAGCTTGATGGTGGGTTTTGAGGTAGGTCAAGAACTCTTTTGGGTTCATGTTCTTGAAATGATCATAAATTTTATATTGTTTCCCATTGGCCATAAACTCCTGATGATAAGCTGCTAAAAATTGATTCTCTGCGCTATTCTTTCCAGAAAATTTTAATGTGGCCAATAAATCATTTGCATTCGCCGATAGCTTCAAATGCTTGTTTGGCTCGAGTAAGATAGGTACATTGATTCTGCCATATTTAAAGAAGGCAGGCTGTTTTTGTTTTAAAGGAATGTCAATCGAAAACTTACCTTTTTC
>CALDJV010000861.1 GCA_937899305.1 uncultured Cytophagaceae bacterium | reverse complement strand
GGGGGTGAACCGGCGCCGATTATTAGCTTCTTTATTGGGAAACTTATTTTTGTTTCATCCCTTAATAAAGAAGCAGTGAAGTTTTTGCAGAGTGCAGATATGCATATGACCAACCTTGACCCTTATAATGCAGGTATACAACTCAAGAAATTTGTAGAAAAGACATCTTTTACCAAGGAGCAATATTATGATATTGAGGAAGCCTTGACAGAAGTGTTTGCACAAGAAGGAAAAGTAATGACGAATCCTGGGTTTTATAGAGAGCCAAGGGCTATTATAAATATAAATAAAAATGGAAAGCAAGTGAATAAGTATATTGAGCCTAATCATTATGCTAATGCATCTAGTGGAACACCATTATACCATGGCTCCACAGTAGAAATGTTAAAGGGAGAAATAAAGAAAAGGGGAGGGTTGAAAAACCTGGATGCCACTGATCAGAAAAAATTAAAAGAAATTGAAAGTGCATTTGTAGAAAGAAAATATCAGGATATTATAGAATCAGGCAAAGAACGCCTTGGCATGGAAAAACTTAAAGAAATGTCCGAATTGACGTATCGAACTTTTAAGAATGGCTTCACTTCACGCAAAAATAATCTTGATTTACATCAACACACTCATCCAAACAAATATGATAGAGAATTATCAGCAAAGAGTGCTTACCGAGGTACTACAGAACGTCCTTTATTTGCCGATAAGAATAGTGGAGCAGCAGCTTTTGCAGAAGAAGGGGGCGTAGTATTCATTTTAGATGACATACCAGGTTGGGATGTGAATTCGATTTTTACAAAATATAGTCTTCCAAATGATCGCTTCGGCGAATATGAAATCTCAATTTTAGCCAGGGTTCCTCCTGAAAAGATTGTAGGTGCTTTGATTGTATATCCATCAGGTCAGAAGTATAAAGTCAAGGTAGACGAAATGATACCTAACCCTTTTTATAAAAAGTAAACTACTGAACTTCTCCTTTGCTAATACCCCAAAATAATATCACCAATCAACGTAAACCAAAAACATTCGGCAACTAACAAAAAGTGAAACAAATGCAACTCAAAATATATTTGACCCTGGTGGGCCTGTTTTGCCTCAAAATAGGCCTCTCCCAATCGGTGCCCCGCAATGTAGAAGACGTGAAAAACATCGTCAACGATCGCAAGTTGAGGATCAATGGGGGCATCAATACCAGCCAGGTATTTTATGGAGCCAGTGGCATCGACTCGCGGCGAAATCCCTACGCCTACTTTGTGTCGGGCAACATCAATTTCTCCATGTTTCAGCTGAATGTGCCCCTTACTTTTACCTTTACCAACCAAGTATTCAATTACAACTACCAGTTGCCGAGCTTCGACTTCAACCAATTTGGAATTCAACCCTCCTGGAAATGGATCAAACTCTACGCGGGTTACAATACCATGTCTTTTTCACCCTATACCCTCAACGGAGCCTTGTTTCTGGGTGGCGGGGTAGAACTCACTCCTCCAGGCCCACTCAAGGTAGAAGCCATGTACGGCCGTTTGCGCAAAGCCCAACCTTACAATCCGGCTGACTCGAGTAGTCAACAAGCCCCGTTTGGGTACTTGCGCATGGGGTATGGGGCCAAACTAACCTACAGTTTCAAAAACTCGAGTCGCAAAAAGAAAAAGCGCCAGCAAACGGCCAGTAAGTACAACCGGGACGGGGGATTGCGACCACCCCAAAAAGAGGAAGAATATACCACCAGTTCGTTTTTCAAGGAAGGCGACCAAGTGGCTTTGATTGTATTTGGAGCCCACGATGTGGCCAATTCGGTGGTGCCTCCGCCTGACTCGCTCAACCTGCCCAATGTGCAACCCGAAAGCAATCTGGTGATGAGTGTACAACTGCACAAAGCATTGGGCAAACGCATTACCTTGGACGGTGAAATTTCGGGGAGCGCGGTCAATCAAGATACCCGCATCACGACGCCCGACGCCGAGACCCAAAATGTATTTAACCTGACCGATGGGGTATTCAAACGCAATAGCAGTACTGCCTACTATAGTGCTTACCGGGGCAATTTGAACTACAATGCCGATTTTTTTATCATTGGCTTGGGCTATGAGCGGGTAGATCCTGAATACCGTACCCTGGGGGCTTATTATTTCAACAATGATTTAGAGAACATAACGGTGAATTTTTCTACCCAAATGTTCAAAAATAAACTAAGTTTGGCCACCAATGTGGGTACCCAGCGCAACAACCTCAGTAACAACCAATTGGCCACCTTGCGACGGGTCAGCACCGCAGTGAATGTCAACTTTATGCCCAACGAGGCTCTGAATTTCAATTTGTCTTATTCTAATTTTCAAAGCCTTACCCGCATTCGGTCCCAGTTTGAGCTCATCAATCAGGTAGATCCTCTGGCTAATCTAGGCGATTCGTTGAACTTGACCCAGGTATCCCAAAACGCGAACCTCAACGCCAATTTTGTGTTGCTCAATAGCCAACAACAACAGCAAAACCTGAATGTAAATGTAGCCTACCAACAAGCCGACAATCGACAGCAGGGGAGCCCCATTCCGGGGGGGAGTCGATTTTATCAGGTAACTACCGCCTACAATATTGGGTGGACTGCCCTTGACTTCAATGCAGCCTTGGCTTTCAATTACAACCAAAATACGGTAGAAAATATTGACAACCGCATGTTGGGGCCTACCCTGACTTTAACCAAAGGATTGTTGAAAAAACAACTCTCTCTGATATTGTCGTCCTCGTTCAATCAGGCCTATAATAACAGTGTGTTGGCCAGTCAAGTGTTCAATGGTCGACTGGGAATCAATTATGCTTACCAGCAAAAGCACCAGTTTTCGTTCAATGTAATTTACCTCAACCAGCGTACCATTGCAACCGATGACCCCATGCCCCAGCCGGCTTTTTCGGAGTTTACGGGAACGTTGAATTATTCGTATAGTTTTTAATTCTATTGTTGTATTGTTTCGCTCATTGTCTTACTATATATCGTGGAATAATCTAGTAATAGACCTTTCGTAGTCATTTCTTTGTGGAAACTTCACAAGAAATACAGTGATGAATGCGTCAGCTGGATTCGGCATTTAGTCTGTCAGCGTTAAGAACTTGAGCAATGAAGCCGTTAAAAAATGATCACTGACATCTGGGGGTAGCGTGCTGGCTTTGCGTGAGGATGGAATGTTTGAGCATTTTAGGCGTAATGGATCAAGTTTAGCTAGGCA
>CALDJV010000860.1 GCA_937899305.1 uncultured Cytophagaceae bacterium | reverse complement strand
CCTTAGGCAAATTAGGCAGGTCGTGTTCCAACACATATTGTTGAATCTCTTTTAACCAATCATAAAATAATGAGTCGGGAGCATATGTTTCCATTTCGGCGAAAGCTTCTAAACCATAGTCAATCTTCTTGGGTAAATAATTGGGGGCAACAAGCAAATGCAGCTTGCCCAGTTGCTGCCCCACTGATTCTAATAAATGAGCAGGCAAGTTTTCCATTACTTGCCCTATCAAGTATTCTTTGAGTAGTACCGGCTTTTGCTCCCAAAACTCAACCAATTGTCCAGCAATATTGCGAATGACTTTAGAAGTGCTAAAGCCAGCTTGATGCAAATACTCCAATAAATCGGCCAGCTCTTGGGTTTGTGATTTACTTTTGGCATCACATACCGTCAATACCAATTGCTGGTCTAGGGTTGTCACCAGGTAATTGGTGTTGGCCGACCCGCCCTTCAAAAGCTTCCAGTCAGTGAAATTGTCAATGCCATATTTTGCCAAAATTGCCTGTATTTCTGTTTTTTGTAATGTGGTGTATTGTGCCATACGATTACTGATGATTATTGTAAAACACTTTGCCCTTTAGCCCAATGATGCTCCATTGCCTGGATCAAGGCTTCCTCCAGATGAGGTTGTTCACACAAGCGTACGTGTTGGCAATGTCGTTTGGCCTGTTCTATGCTTTCATGAGTAGCTGCCTTTGGCAATTGCTCTCCCCCCAAGGCCTGTTTGATAGCATCCGGAAACTTGGCGGGATGGGCAGTGGCAAGGCAAACCAATTTCCCCGATGGCAAAGTATGTTTCAAAGCATCGGCCGCAGCCAAGGCGACTGCTCCATGAGGATCTAACAAATACCCTTCTTCTTGGTAAATGGCGCGTATGGTAGCCAAGGTTTGTTCGTCGGTTACACTGTACGATGAGAATCCAGCCTTGAGACGATCATGATAGGCTCCAGTAAAATCGACAGCTCCAGTTCTGGCAAAATTGTCCATCCAAAGGCTAATCTTGTCTGGATTACACCCAGTAGCAAAATATAAGTATCGCCAAAAATTATAAGGAATCAAGATATCAATGGCAGAAGAAGGGGTCTCAATGATGTCTTTTTTGGAAAAAACACCAGTAGAAAAAATTCGATGCAAACAAGCATTGCGGTTGTTGGCACAAACAAAGGTATGAATGGGCAATCCCATCATTCGGGCCAACGACCCCGCGCACAAGTTGCCAAAAGCTCCCGAAGGTACCGCCATATGCACTGGCTCGCCTATCTCGTCGGCTACTTGCAAATATCCATAAAAGTAATGGACGGTTTGCATCATGACTCGTCCCCAATTGATGGAGTTTACGCTGGATAGTTTTAGTTTTTCTTTAAAGTCTTGATTGGCGTACAACTTCGCAATCACTACATCTAAATCATCGCCTCCATCTGGGCAATTGTATACCCCCACTGGGTGTACATTGGGTGCACCCAAAGTGGTCATTTGCCGTTCTTGTTCCTCGGTAATTTTATCTTTGGGGTACAATACCCAAGCATCGAGCGAAGGGCGGTTTGCGGCAAAATAAGCCGTGGCCGGCCCAGTATCTCCCGTGGTAGCCACTATAATGGATAAACGCTCATTTCTACGTTGCAAGAAAAAATCTACCAAGTTGACCAAAAATGCCAACCCTACATCTTTGAACGACAACGTAGGGCCATGAAACAACTCCATGATATAGGTTTGCTCTCGAGACTCTAAAGGGTGAAGTGGGATGATCATTTCTGCTGAAAAAGTACTGTAAGCATTGTGTAGCAATTGTTTTAACGCTACTTCAGATACCAAACTACGTTCAATAAATAGCGATAAAATCTCAAAAGCCAAATCTACATAACTCAGTTTTTGCCACGCTCTGAGCTGTTCAAACGATACTTGGGGCAAATGTTGGGGTACATACAACCCTCCGTCAGCAGCAAAACCATCTAAAATAGCCGTTTCGAAATCTACTGGGGTTCCCCCTCCTTTGTTACTAATGTATTGCATGGGTCTCGTCCTCACGATTTAGATAGTTCAGGTAAACTGCTTGCGAAATCATAATATCCTGTACGGCTACTCCGGTCAGGTCTACCACACTAATTTGTTCATCATTGGTACGTTGCAGGCTTGCATTCTGAAGGGCTACTCCCAGCTCTACGATTTGGTTTGCATCCAACTTACCCTCTAAAGTTGCCCGATAAATTTCTCCCCTGCTTTTGCTTTGGGCAAGGCTATCGGCAATGACCAAGTCTGCTTTGCCCAACACGTCACTAGCTAGCTCTTGTTTGGTGGCCGTATCTGATCCTACTGCCGTAATGTGGGTACCAGGCAACACATCAGTTGCTTGTAGTAGTGGGGTTTCGGTGGGTGTAGTTGTTACGATCAGGTTACAATGTTGGGCTACTTCGGCCGGAGTTTTAGCAATGGTGATTTCTAGTTCTCCTTGCATTTCAGTTTTAAACTGTGCTGCGTTTGCCCTATTTCGCCCCCAAACCCATACTTGATTGCAGTCGGTAATTTTTTTCAAATATTGTAATTGTAAACGAGCTTGGATTCCAGTACCCAGTATTCCGATGGCTTGCATATTTTTGGGGGCAAAATAACGCGCGGCCAAGGCTCCAGCGGCGGCAGTTCGAATATCGGTCAGTTGACCTTCATCCAGTAAAATTGCTTTGGGCTCACCAGTGAGTTGGCTAAACAAAAGCATCATTCCCTGGCTCGAGGCAATGCCGAACTTGGGATTGTCATAAAACCCGGAGGCAATCTTGATGCAGTAATAGTCGGTTTGTTGGATGTAACCATATTTGATGTGGGCTTCGCCTTTGGGATTGTCAAACAACAATTCGCCTACGGGTGGTACCACTGCCTGGCCATTGCTGTACTGCACAAAGCCTTGCTCCATGGCAGATATCACGTCAATGTTTTTTAGAACCGATAAGATATCTGCGAGTTGAATAATCGTTGCCATATTTAATTTTTTGAAGATGGTAAAGGTCTAGTACTCTGGTTGCTGGTAATGACTTTATATTGACGGATTTCGCCTCTAGTCATCCAGTGGATGCTTTCTGGAGGGGCTGCTTTTAAGGTGTACCAGTAAAAATCGCTCGGAATTCCCATTTCTTGATAATACTTGAGGTACTTTTGGTGTTCTTGGTGATTTTTGGGATACTCTAAGGCACTTTTTTCTTCCCCTCGCCAAGCGTGAAC
>CALDJV010000859.1 GCA_937899305.1 uncultured Cytophagaceae bacterium | reverse complement strand
CAAAGAGACAATTGGTTTAATGCTGCATTTGCTTTACATCTTTTCAAAGAACTTTCTGTCCGCTCATTTGCAGACAACAGTAGATTGGCAACATATTTGCCCTCTATATATACTCAATAAATAAAAACTTGATTTTTTCTTCCGAAATGGACTGCAAAGGTAGCAGAACTTTTCACAATCCCCAAAACCTTTTTAAAGTTTTTTTTAAGGTTATTAGCGACTTGACAGCTACTTTTTAAACCTAGGTGGGAGTCAAAAAAATTTGACTTTTATCAAGACTTCAAATGTTTTTCAAACCGTTGTTTGATTTTTGGGAGCGTAAAGGTAGAAGTTTTATTTTTAATTCCAAAACTAAGGGTAAAAAAATTAGCAACTTTTTTCTTTATTTTAAAGTCACTTTACTTCTCTTTATAATCACTACCTCAATTAAAAACCAACTCGCTTTCCGAATTAGCGGATGCAAAGGTAAAAGCTTTTTTCTTAATTCCAAAACATTGGAGTAAAAAAATAACGACTATAATTAGTCGCTTGTTTTACCATTTCAATAATTAAATTCCAACACCTTTCGTGATTGGGAGTGCAAAGGTGCGACCTTTTATTTTAAGAACCAAGACCTTTCGAGAAATTTCTCGATTTTTTTTCTCTACTCTTGATTCAAATTCCTCTCCTATTCCCTCTCATTAGTCTATGATGCTGAAAAGCAGTTTTTAGTCCTGCATTTCTCTTGCTTCACCAGTTTAATCAGCTTCTTAACCCTTATTTTACTGCTTGGTAAGTACTTTATTATTTATATCGCCAATAGATTACGCTTAGTCAGATTGATTTTCACTGATGATTCGCAAAAATCAATCTGATCTGTTTTGTTTGTGTTTCAAAGAAACGTCCAGCTTTGCCCCTACTTATTACCTAACTGATGGGTTTTGGAAGCAATCAACAAAAGAACCGAGTGAACGCATTATTACAGGCTTATCCTATTTAAGATGTTCCCCCCAGGGTATCCATAATTTCTTTGAAACTACTCAGACCGGCTTCCAGGTTTTCGATGATTTCGTTGGCCAGCAGATCTGGATCGGGTAAGTTATCAAGGTCGGCCAAACTTTGGTCTTTGAGCCAAAAGATATCGAGGTTGGTTTTGTCACGGGCCGCCACCTCCTCGTAGCTAAACTTGCGCCAACGCCCTTCAGGATTTGTTTCGCTCCAGGTTTCACGGCGCTGGGGTAAGTTACCCGAACGGTATAAATCGATGAAGTCTTGCAAGTCGGGCAAATGCATGGGCTTCTTTTTGAGGGTGTGGTGCACATTGGTGCGGTAGTCGTATACCCATACTTCTTTGGTCCAGGGTGTTTTGGCAGCAGGCATTTTCTTGAAGAACAAAACATTGGCTTTGACACCATTGGCGTAGAAGATCCCAGTGGGCAGGCGCAATATGGTATGCAAGTCCATTGTTTTGAGCAGTTCTTTGCGTACGGTTTCTCCGGCGCCTCCTTCGAACAATACATTGTCGGGCAACACAACGGCTGCTTCTCCGTGGATGCTCAGGATAGAACAAATGTGTTGCACAAAGTTGAGCTGTTTGTTGGAGGTTGTTGCCCAAAAGTCCTGACGGTTGTAGTTCAGGTCTTGCTTTTCTTGCTCGCCTGCTTCGTTGGTAATGGTCATACTGCTCTTTTTGCCAAAGGGCGGATTGGCCAATATATAGTCGTAGTTTTGGCTGCCTTTAGAAATGAGGGCATCGGCCGATGATATGAATGAGGTACCATCTATTTCGCCTATGTTGTGCAAAAACATGTTCATGAGGCAAAGACGGCGGGTACTGGCTACGATTTCGTTGCCATAAAAGGTCTGGTTTTTTAGAAACTTCTTTTCTTCCTTGTCTAGTTTGTGGTGGGCTACGATGTAGTCATAAGCGGCCAGAAAGAATCCTCCGGTACCACAAGATGGATCGTGGATGGTTTTGTGGGGTTGGGGTTGCACACAGGCGACCATGGCTTGGATCAAAGCCCGGGGGGTAAAGTATTGTCCAGCGCCACTTTTGACATCACTGGCATTTTTCTCGAGCAGGTATTCGTAAATACTTCCTTTGAGGTCAGCCCCCATGATGCTCCATTGCTCACGGTCGATCATGTCTATGATCTTGAGCAGTTTGGCCGGATCTTGTACTTTGTTTTGGGCTTTGGTAAATATTTGTCCCAGCATTCCTTTTTCGCTGCCCAGGGTACGGAGCATTTGGGTATAGAATGCTTCCAAGGCTGCGCCTTTTTTGCTGCGGAGGTTTTCCCAGTTGCATATTTCACCCTCGGGGATTTCGCGCCCTTCTACGTCTTTCATCCGGGGGAAGGTGAGGTTTTTGTAACGGCTTTCTTCGTCGGCCATTTTCAAAAAGAGCAAAAAGGTGATTTGCTCGAGGTAGTCGCCATATCCTACTCCATCGTCGCGGAGTACATCGGCAAAGTTCCATACTTTAGAGGCAATTGCGGCTTCTGTCATTTCTTTGTTAACTTTTTCTTGTTTTTTCTACTGATGTGGCTTTGCAATACGCAGTACCAAAGGGTCTCTTTTTTGCTGAACCCACTTACTTTTCACCCGTTTCAATCATTTTTGCTCCTTTATTTTCTCTAGTAATGCCTGGGCTGGCTCCCAATCTTTCTCATTTTTGCAAGCCTGCAACTCCGCTGGACTGAGGAGGGTACCTTCGAAGGCTTTTTTCAAAATACTTTGCCGCAGGGCTTCGGCTTTTTGCAAACCTTCGGCGATGTTGGCCTCTACCTGATCGCATACCGATAAGCGGGCTTCTATTTCTTGGACAACTTGGTTTTGTTCGGGGAGGGAGCAAACAGGTACAGGCATAGCCTTAATATCTGTCCCTGAAACCCCTGATTGCCCAGCAGTTGTTCTTATTTTAGACTCAATAAACTTTCTTGAAGCAAATGTATTTGTAGCGTATTCATAATAAGAAGGATTATTATTGCCAACCAATCTTGTTTGAATCAACTTATCTGGGTATAAAAAAGCTTCATTTGAGTTAAAAAGAGCTGAAACACCTACATACTTTCGCGAACCATTATACCTTGTAAAAAGTAAATCTCCTTTTTGTAAGAGGAATTCATTTAATTTCCCATCATCATTTTTAATAAAGCGAAAATCGTTTAAGTCGAACTTAAAGGGTCTAACAGCACTAATTCTAAAAATTTTTTGATCATCATCATTCCCA
>CALDJV010000858.1 GCA_937899305.1 uncultured Cytophagaceae bacterium | reverse complement strand
GTTATTAGAATTCTTGGGAAGACTTGACAAATAATGTACCGCTCACTAATGACTTGGTTTTAATAATTATTTTCTAATTGATCACATTATGTTTTAGCGTATATAAATCTCTTAATAATTTCGTATAAATGCAATACCAAGGAGTGATTATTATGAAAAATTCTTGTAATTAGTGTGGATTAGAGACGTTTGCTTTCTTCTTATCTTACTCTTCCTCAGATATTTATACATAGATAATCATTTTTAGGCAAGAAGCCAACTATTTTAGGTAATAAGGACTTTTTTGGGGATAAAGCATTGATATTTAACGATGATTGTTACGAAAGTAAAATAAGTCTTGGAATTGGTACGAAGGTGTATCTTTGTTTAGTACAGAAATAATGTTGTTTTTATCAGAGTGATTTAGAGCCGTTAATAAATCTGGTGCGTCGTTTTCCAACGAGTAGGATCAGTATGTACAAGCAGCTCCAGTATCTTATTGATATTCTTTGGTAGACAATAGCTTACCATCCTTATACACTTGCTCCTTGATTAGCTTCCCATTTTGATCCCAAGTTTGGCGTTTGCCCTCGGTTTTGCCGTGTATCTTATAGCTCTCCAGGCGTTTTTGCCCATTTTTGTGCCACAGCGTAAACAGCCCGTGTAACTTTCCGTTGAGCACAGTGCATTTCAGTCGTTTCTCCCCAGTCTTGTACCACTGCATAGAAAGACCATTTTCTACTCCGTTTTTGTATTGTGACTCCGACTTTTTTTGACCATTGGTATAATAATACACCTCCGGCCCGTGGGGGAGACCTTGACGGTACTGGCGACGTACCCGGGCTTGTCCACCTTCCTTGTAATAAATGACCTGTTCGCCTTCTATTTTTCCATTTTCAAAGGGGGCCACATTATAACTGCCCCGTTTGTCCCAAATTTCCCTAAGGCCATGTTTTTGACCATGTTGGTTGTAAGTAGTTTTTTGATATAATTTTCCTTCTTTGTTGTATTCGTATAAGATTTTTTTAACCTGTATTCCTTTTTTTACTACGGCCTCCAAGACTAACTTTTGCTGTTTGTTCCATAGGCGAAACCAGCCGGCTGGTTTTCCTCCCCTAAAAGTCAGTTCAGACTCCTGAGTACCATCTTTTCGGTATTTGGTAGCCAATCCATCACGTACATTATTCACATAAGTTTCGGTTTCGGCCAAAGTACCATCGGCATACCATCCCTGAGCCACCCCATGGGGCACCCCATCACGATAGGGCACCGCATATTGGCGTTGCCCATTGGGGTAATAGTTAAATAAAGTATCGGTGAGTTGGCCCGCTCGAAAGGTGGCGGTAATTTCTTTGCTTCCTTTGGCATACCATTGCGTAAAGGCTCCCTGGTATTTGCCTTCAACAAAACGAACTGTCAGATAAGGTTGACCATTGGCGTACCAAGCTTCTAATTGGCCAGTGGGCCGTCCCTGATCAAATACGACCTGTTCGCGGCGTTGGCCATTGGCATGGTAAAGCAACAAAGGACCATTCAACCGCCCCTTGGCCCAAGTACTGCGTACGATGACTTGCCCTTGGGCATTTTTACATATCCAGGTTCCTTCTTTCTGGTCGTTGATGGTTTTGCCTGTGCAAGACCAGTCGCCCATTTGTTGCCGCACTTTGGCAAACGACAACTTTGCCGACAGGTCTAACCGGACATTGATTTGAGCCTGGGCCACCCAGGTGGGCAAACTCAGGAGCCATAGCAACACTACCTTATACTTCATGGTGGTGATTGGTTTTGGTTTAATGTATATTCAAAAACAGACTGGCGTTGTACCCTCCCTGCGCAGGATACATCTGTAGTTTTAACTTGATATCGGCATGTTTAGTATAATAGCTCATGTTTAGCCCCACCTTTAAAGCAGGAGCCAACTGTGAACCAAGGGTATGGTTGATTTGGGCCGACAACCCAACATCCAAATTAGGGAAAATAAACTGATTGCGAGTATAGTCAAATTTTCCTTCAAAAGTATGCAAGCTCTGGGGGCCACCCGTGTACATTGGGTCCTGACTCAAGGTATTGAATCGGTCGTTGTTTTGATCACCGAGTAGTTCCCGACCAGTATACGAGGCACTTGTGGTCAGGATGCCGCCACCCAAGCCTCGGTTTTGGTAAAGACCACTGAGTTGGAAATCGGCAAAATGCAGATTATTGGAGGTTCCTACAAACATTTGGCTGTGTCCACCTCCTGCCTTGAGGTCTAAAAAGCTGCCATCTTTGGATTTATCGCCCATTTGGTAATTGAAAGCGGCCCCAAAACGAAGGTTATTGATGGTCGTTTCGGGAGAATTGGCCAAGTTTTCAGTTTTGGGTTTAGAAAGGGCTCCTATAAAATCGGCCCCATTCAAAAACTTGATCAGGTCACTGTCTCGACCCGAGGAGTTACCCAAAATGCCCAAATAGCTGGCGTTTAACTCAGTACTGAAGAGACTTTTTTGTTTGCCATCCCGGTCGAGTTGCTGGCTGCTAAAGCCAGTTTTAAAAACGGGTGAAACATAAGGCAGGTCTTTGTTGAGGGCTTGGTCTCCCAACAGGGGACGCTGTTCTGAGGCACCTCTTACCCCCATCATCATAGGGAATTGACTAAACAAGTCTTCGTTCTTAAGCTTGATACCTAAGCTGAGGGTTTGTTTTTCAAAACGGTTGCGCCAAGGTTTGGTCAGGTTGAAGTCCTTGCTGTACCCTTCGTAGTTTTGCAGCAGAGAAAGGGCCTGCAAGTTACCCGCCTGGAGCTCATTGATGATCTGGAAAAGCACCCCGCCTCCTGCGGCAATACCACCCGGAATTTGAATCTTTTCTACAATGCCTTTCAGGTACTTGTTGTAAGCCGGGCCACCCAGTTTTTGTACTTGCTCGAGTTTGGCAATTTCGCCCAATTGTTTCAGCAACTTATCGGTAAATACTTTTTGGGCATCTACTGGAGCCTTGAGCTGCTTGTTTTTGTCGTCGCCGTGGAAATAATGGGCCGAAACAGACTTGAAAGGTGTCAGAATTTCTTGTTGATCAATGGCATTTAAGAAGTCGGTACTACTGGTAAATACCTGTTTAAAATGTTTGAGTGCCAAATCTTCATTAGACCCGTATACCTCTTGATAATAGGCCCAATAGGCATTGCCTCGAATGTTGCGCAACTCAGCGTCGGGCACTACCTCTACGTTATTGGCCTCTTTGTAGGCCGCAATTTCACTATTAATCCTTTGTTGAGTGGCATAGGCGCGGTTGTAATCCGTGGCATCGGTTACCCCTTGTTGGATGCCAGTAGAGATACGCTCCGCCCCAATGGTCATCACATCAGCCTTGAGCTTGTCATAGTTAGGGGTGGTAGTCAACTGAGGTTGCTTTTTATTGAGCTCTCGCTGACTCTTCACTACTCGACTCTTCTTCTCAGTGGGTTTGATGATATTGGGGGTCAAGAAAGCATTAGAGAAGGCATCGTGGGCTTCGCTGGTAGCTTGGTGGTTGCCCAAGCGGAACCAGTTCCCGACGGTTTCTCCCACCGAACGACGGTCTTTTTTGTCCGGATCGGTTTGTTTCCAATCATACTTGTTGAGCAACATTTTCATTTCATCGCCTTTTTCTCTCTTGCGCTCCATGTTGCGTCCTTTGTCGCCCGATTCATATTTGGGTTTTACCTTATTGATGTAGGTATTGGCGTCTATCTTGTTCAGGTCGTCATGATTGGTAATGTCTTCGGGGTTTCTTTTACGCACCCCAAATACATCTTTTAGCATTTTGGGGTCTTGTTGGCTGTACTTCATCATGAGCACCGTCAAGTACATCTTGTCTTCCTCTTTCATACCTGCCGCCATCACATATTTGATCATGGCTTGCATTTTGGAAGCATCCAAGGGGTGGGTTTCAATGCCGTTTTTGGTGCGTTCGTCTTGCTCCAGGGTTTGGGCATTGGCCACAAAGTCGTTGGTGTATTCGGCTTTGCCTTCTTTGGCCAGGCGCTCGAGTTCTTTCTTAAAACCAAGAGGTGCGGTGTAAGACTTCAGTAACAGGGCGGCTACTTCTTGCACCGTGATTTTGGGCTTGGCCTTTTCTTCTTTCTCCCGAACAATTTTTTGGTCTTTGCCCCGATCCTGACTAAAGTTTTGGTAATCTTGTTGGTATTCTTCCGCTTCTCCGCTCTCGAGCAAATGGGCGTGTTGGTCCAAAAATACCTTGTAAGCGGTAATGAGTTCGTTCAAGCCGCCTTTGCGCAAGGTTTTTTCGCTGCCTTCTACCGCTTGCTCGTCGCCGTGGATGGTATTGTACATTTGGTTGTTGGTCAGCAGCAGGGTACGCTTGTAGTCTTCTCCGTTGGCCGCGAGTTGGTCGGCATCCAGGGCCTTGTCGGCTACCTGGTTTTTGAGGGTACGCTTGAAAACGCCCTTTTGAATGTCGGCATTGGCTTTGTCTTTGAGGCCCTCTCCAAAATATTGGTCGCGTAGTTTGAAATATTCGGGGTCAAAGGCGCTGTCGCTGTCTTTGGCTTGCGATTTGGTCCGTTCTTGTTCTAGTTGCCCTTGTTTGAGTTGATTGATTTCCTGATTGAGGCGATTGAACTCTCTTTTGTGGTTGTCAGCTTTGGCAATGAGCCGAGATAATTTGGCCTGAAAAGCCCCATTTTTGTCGTACAGTTGCTGCTTTTTTTTCTGCATGGCCTTCATACACCACAGCGCCCACCGTAGCGACGATAGGTCTTCTTCTTTGTTGGTGAAGCCCGATTCTTTGGCCCTTTTCTGGAGGTTTTCCAATCCCTTTTTGGCGGTTTTACGCAGCTTGTTGGCCCCTTTTACATACCTCCGCGATACCTTCTTGATTCTGTTTTCAACTTTCTTGGCTTTCTTTTCGCACTTTTTCCGCTTCTTCTTCAGTCTGTGCAAGGCACGTCCTTTGCCGCCCGTTTCGTTGATGGAGTTGAGCAACATTTCTTCGCCTCGATCCAAAATGCTTTGTTCGTGGTGGAGTTGCTCCAGACTCTCAAAATCTTCGTATAAATCTCGTTTTTCGGGTTCGGGTTTTTTGGTGAGTTGGTACACCCCTTGGGTAGCATTGCCCTTGCGGGAAATGACCTCGTTTTTGGAGGCAATGGTTTTGGCCGGTTTCCCCCAGGGGTTTTTGGCTTTGATGGCGGGTTTGCGCCCCGCCGGACTCGAGTAAGTAGAAGCCGTTTCGTTGAGTTGTTTTGAGGTATTGTCAGTTTGATTGCCCTGCATCACTTCCGGGCTTGCCTCTTGAATGTGTTCCATTGTAAATGTGCGTGTAAATAAGTTTGAACTAACTATTGGCGCGCTAAACTAGTGTTCTTGTTCTTTTTACTTGTTGTAACAAGAGTCCCTGATAGCCTGATGATCAAAAAAGTTTTCAATTGTTAAGGTAAAGGTAGCTGATTTGGTTAAAACCAGCATTTTAACCCTCAATATACGTACCATTGGTAACATGTACAACTGGTTTTGGGAGTAATTGGTTTTGTTTTTTGCGATTACCTTTTTGTGCCATCAATAAAGTTTTGGATTTGATCGGAGATTCTTTATCTTACGATAAGTCAATTGAATCAAACCATATGCAGGCATCTCAAAACCCACTTCAAAAAGCAGAAAGATTACTAGATGATGGCAAATTTGCTGCTTTCTTCCAGTTATTAGATGAACAGGGAAATATGAAAGGCATCAGTGATTTATCGGTTTTCAACCGTTTGAGGAGAGAATTGCTCATTGAGGGAGTGAAGGTAGATTATTCGCAGAGACTCAAAATGTTTGCCTACGAAGCGTTAAAAGACGTTCCCCTGCCTACCCAAGCCCGCTTTTTGACCAATTTTTACCGTACCGACAATTTTATTGGCAGAGCCCAAGACCTGGACGATTTGCACCAACGCTTGGCAAGTAACCAACCTACGGTAGTGGTAAATGGCATGGGAGGCATTGGCAAAACCGCCTTGGCCAAAAAATACGTGCAGGATTATCAACACCACTACGACCACATTGTGTGGCTCAATCAACAAACCACTTTACTGGATGCTTTTATCAATGCTCCGCGCCTATCAGAAAACTTCCACTTTACCAACGAAGATAAAATCATCCGCTTTTTGAAAAATAAGCCCGGGAAAAACTTGTTGGTGGTAGACAACTATGAAAGGGTAGAAGAGGAAACAACCAAATACTGTCTGTTGGCGGAGTTCAAAGAAATTCGTTTCCAACATTGGCACCTGCTTTTTACCTCCCGACAAAAAAATGACCAGTTCCAAACCCTTGAGCTAAACACCTTGCCCTTGGCTGAGGCGCAGGCGCTTTTTGAAAAACATTGCCCTCATAAAACTGTGGAAGAAGCCAAACTGCACAAAGTGTTAGAAATGATCGACTACCATACCCTTACCATTGAACTATTGGCAAAAAACTACGCCAACAGTTGGGATTTGGATGACTTGCAGCAGGTAATTGACATTTTAGAAAAAAAAGAGTTGGACAATGATTCACTGCAAGAAAAGATAAAAATAGGCCAGGATGCCAAAGAGATCAGGCTTTATACCCATTTGGCCCAGATCTTTAATGTAAAACCTTTGGGTGAAGATGCCATTTACCTGCTCAAGCAGTTTGCGGTACTGCCCAACCAAGCCATTAGTGGGAAACAACTATTGACTTGGCTCAACGACCCAGATAGAAAATACCACCCAGCATTGAAAGCACTTGCCCAAAAAGGCTGGCTGGCGAGCAAAGATGCGGCCCATTTTGAGATGCACCGCCTCATCCAAATGCTGATGCAAAAGGTGCTGGCTCCAACTTTTCAAGACAATGAAGTGTTGTTCCAGGCTATTTTATCAGAACTTGACGAAGATAAAGTAAAAGTCAATCCTTTGAGCCACCAATACCTCCTGAGCTATGCCAAGGCATTTTTGGCTAACCTGAACTTTCCAACCAATGATGCGAAAAAAGGATACTTGCAATTTAGATTAGCGAAGGCTTATGTTGATTTAGGAATGTATGAGCGAGCTGAAGTGTTGTATGAACAGGTACTTGCTCTGCGTAAAGCAACTTTGGGCGAATCGCATCCTACTTATGCTACTGTTTTAAATAACTTGGCATTGTTATATCATTATCAAGGTAAGTATGAACAAGCGATTCTTTTGTGCCGACAAGCCTTAGTCATCCGTCAAGAGGTTTTGGGTGAATCACATCCTGATTATGCCACTTCTTTAAATAACATGGCAGGGGTGTATTACGCTCAAGGAGATTATGATCAAGCGGTTATTTTATACCAACAAGCTTTGGCGATTCGCAAAGAAGTTCTGGGTGAAATGCATCCCGATTATGTAGCTTCTTTAAATAACTTGGCAGAGTTGTATGACGCTCAGGGGGATTATACCCAAGCAGCTCCTCTATATCAACAAGCCTTGGCGATTCGTAAAGAAATTTTAGGTGAGTTGCATCCTGATTATGTAGCTTCTTTGAATAACTTATCATTGGCGTATAGCGCTCGAGAAAATTATGCCCAAGCGATTCTCTTGTGCGAACAAGCCTTGGTAATTCATAAAGTAGTTTTGGGTGAAATGCATCCTAATTATCAACATGTTCGCCCCCTTCTATTTTATAAAACTGTTAATAGCTCCAATAGC
>CALDJV010000857.1 GCA_937899305.1 uncultured Cytophagaceae bacterium | reverse complement strand
GAAACATAACACCTCTCTACTTGAAAGTGGGTGCGTGAAAACTGGAGCATGACACAAGTACTTTCACCCGAACGGTTAAAACCATTGGCTGTACCTGCGCAAACATTAAAAAACTACGAAGGCAAGTATGTCTCTACCCGCAAGAAGCCCTTTGGTATTACTTGTACGATAAAGCAAGATACCTTGTACATTGCGAATAGTTGGGGATGGAAGCCTTACCCAGTTTTCGCGTATAAAAAAGATGTTTTCTTTGCCAAAAATCGAGTGATGTGGTTTCGTTTTGTTCGGGACGATTCGGGAGAGCACATTGTTGGAGTGCAAAAATTAAAGTCTTTATTACAAGAGCAAGCCATCGCCGATATGAAGCGGGTAGGTAATCAAAAAAAGTAAAAAAAATAACCCTGTAGAAATAGATTCTACAGGGTTCTGAAAAGGTAAATGTGTGTTTGATAATTAATTACCAAAAAATAATTGCTTATGTTCCTTTACTTTTTTGATGATTTTTAGGTCAGTAACCTGCTTGGGAGTGACAGGCTCTACCTGATTTGGTTTCAATTCGTATACCTTATCTTCATAATACAAATAGAGCTTGGTAACCCCATTGATTACTATAGGTATCTGTAAGGCTCTTGATTCCTTGTTTTGTAAAAATAACTTGCCGTTATAGTACTGATAAACGATTTGTTTGCTTTGAGGCACCGCAGCTGGACTTCCTCCCAATTCGTTTGGTAAAGTCTCCTGAACTTTTGATTTTTTCTCAGTCACGACAGGCTTTCTCACCTGGTCTTTCCTAATGCGTTTCAACAAAGTACTTTGATAATCATTCTTTGATGTTTTGAACTGCGCAATAGCCGCAAGTTTCTTTATTTCTTTTGTTGGTTTGGCAACCGATTTGGGGGCTACTCGAGTGTAAGAAGCAAAATTCAATTCACTACGATAATTAGAGGGGGCAATATTGTCTGCAGTAATATTACTTTTAGTGCTGTACAGTAAAGCAAATAAGGTAATGGTAGTAGCTACAATGCTTACCAATAGCGTGCTTTCCAACAAAGTAATCCGTGACAAGGAATAAGAAACCGGTTCCACTTTGATATCATTGAGGCGTTGCTTCAGCTGTGCTTTGCGCTGTTCTTGCAAGGAACCAATCGTTTCCTTTTGTAACGCCAGTTCACTTTGCAAAATTGGATCTTGTTCAATCAATTCTTCAAAGGCAAGTCGTTCACTCTCCGGTAGGTTATCGAGGATGTAAGCTTCTATTTTGTCCGAGTAAAAATATTTGTTCATCATCTGTTAATCCAAAAAATCAGTAGCTTTATATTTTGATTTTATCAGCGCATCAAGCTCTTTTTTGCATTTATACTTTTTAGTTTTTGCAATATCTGAATTGGCAAATCCCATTTTCTTGGCAATGTCGTTCATCGACATGCCATCAAAGTAATAGAACATGAGTACTTTACGACAAGTGTCTCCTAAACTATTGATGCACTTGTGTACAATAGCTTCGCGTTCTTCCTTATCGAAAGTGTTATATTGCTTGCCATCCTTCATTTCGCTTGAGAGACGAGCCTTACGCTCTAGCTCTTTACGCCAAAGATTTTGACAAATACTGTAGATAAAAGTGCTAATTTTAGAAGTTAGAACAAAATCAGGTTTCATAGCCTTTTGCCAGAAAATAATAACCGATTCCTGATAGATGTCTTTAGCTTCTTCTTCGGTTCCGTTATTGTTCAGAACCATTCTAGTCATCATCTTATAATTTTTCTTATAAAGATAATCTAATGCACTTTCATCACCCTGTTTAATCCTCTTTATGATTTCACTATCTTTCATTGTATATCAAGCAGCGCTTATGTTTAAATACTACACAAGAAAAAATGGTAACCTAAAATATAAAAAATATAGCCAATAAATATTACACTGTGATATTATCAACAAGATTTAATATTATCAGGTTTGGTATGGAAATGTAAGCTTACAAAATGCCCTTCCACTAAAAACAAACGGTGAATTTTGATAAAATGTTACCTAGTTACCTATAGTATTTAAGGGTAAAGTTTTCGACAATAAATTGATTTTAGGCCAAAAGCTTACATATCCGAAAAAAGTATTTATAGAGTCAGTGTATTTTATTCAAACTCAAGTTGGGCCTTTTCGGTAATTATCCAAACATTATTTTCTCTTTGCAGTCTACCAGGCTTTTTACTAATGATACGATAAGCATTGAGTGGACGGTTAAGGTACTCATTGGCTGGCCTGAGCATAGAGGCCTCATAATGAAGCGCCAAATGGTGGTATTCATTGCGGTTGACGACCTGATAAAAAGCTTCATCAGGATGATCTACATCCACTTCCAGTTTATAGATATTTTCTTTGCTGGGTTCAGTCTTAAAATCAGTATGCACAAACCCATTTTCATCCATAGAAAACTTCGCATAATAAATTTGTATTTCGGGACTATAATGGTGGGTTTCTAAATGCTCAGTACGTTTGGCGTAAAGTTCTTGAGGAGAAATTTTAAATTGATTTCTGGTTTTGAGCACCTGAATTTCCTGATCCAAGCCCTGGATCTCGTTGTTGAGTTGTTGAATTTGAGGAAATACAGAGCGAAAGTCATTCATAGGAGTCATCATGTCCAGGCGATTATCTAAACGACTATATTTTTCTAGAAAAGCCTCTTCTAAGTCGGCAATTTGCTGCTGTAATTCGTTCATTTTCTGATAGAAGAAATAAGCCAATCCTCCTAAGGCCAATATGGCCACGATTGATAAAACTGTACTCATGGTATCGTTTTCGGTTGGTTTTGGTGTATTTGTTTTAGGTGGAGTATTTACAGTATTCGAGTTGTTTTCTTGTTTACTTGTTTGAGTAGAGTCAGGAAGAGACACCGAAGGAGTGGGTTTCAACATATCATTTACAACCGTTTCCAGGCTAGTCATCAATTGTTTTCGTTGTGTTTCCCAAGAGGCGTCCTTTCTTACCTTTTTAAGCTCTGTATCAATATCTTTGATAAGTTTTTTCAACCTTCGCTCGAGTTTACCCCGGCCATAACTACGGTAACGTTTCCTTTTAAATAGTTTGAAAAAACGGGCGGTTGCTTTGTATTCTTCGGGTATGCTGGCTTCTATTGCATCTAGGCTGTTACAGTCTATACTATTACTGGCATTGAGGTGTGCATTGGCTTTCAAATAAAATTTGATAGACTGACAAACGATGTCTAATTTCCCCTGATCAAATTTATTTTCTTCTTCTTGAAGCGGCATCAATTGAGCCTGAACAGGAGCAATAGACAGCCACACCAGTGTAGTAAATAAAGAAATAAATTGGACATAGTTTTGTAAAAACGTGATCATTTCAAGTGTGATTAGGAATCATTGAACTTTATGAAATTAATAGTTTTAACTGCCAAAATTGATGGTTATCATTACTCAATATAAATATATTGAGTTTATGTTTTCAAATTTTAAGCTGAATAATCAGCTGTTTTTTGGTTGAAAGGCGATGGTTGATGATGTTATGATTAGTCCTTTTCTGATGTTTCTTTTTGTTGCTTTTCTATTTCTTGTTTGACTATATGCAATTCCTCGGTATTTTGTTGAAGCTCAAGTTGCTGCTCTTTTAAAGTAGAAGTCATTTCTTGGTAACTTTGCAACATACGCTCATTTTTTTGATGCGTAACTACTACCGTAATTGTTGCCGCAATACTTTCGCTCAAACGCTGTAAAAACTCTAGTTCATGTGGTAAAAATTCTCGAAAAGACGCGAGTTCCACCACACCTTCTATTTCCTGATCATTTTTTAGAGGGAGTAATACCAAGGTTTTAGGAGGAGTATTTCCCAAGCCAGATTCTACATATAAATAATTTTCTGGGATGGCTTCCATGTACACCATTTCTTTTTCGTAGTATACTCGGCTCATCAATCCTTCATTAACTGGAACCTCGCGCTTGGTAAATTTCATTCTATCATAAGCATAAGAAGCTCTCAGATTAAAAACTGGAGGGTTAGAATGGTTGTCAAGGGTAAAGATTCCTCCCTGTACAATATCGATGTATTGTACAAGCTGAGAGATTACTTTATAGCACAATTGATCTAAATCGTCACTGTTTTGACGCAATATTTCGGCAAATTTGGCAAGACCATCTGTAATCCAAATTCGTAATTGTTCTTCATCGTATACTTTTTGCAAACTGTGCCCCATGTCATTTAATGACACTCCCAATTCACTTCCTTCATTAAAAATAGTCAAGTCAGAATCAAATTTACCTGCCCCTACTTGGTTGGCATAATCTTTCACCATTTTCAAATTACGATTGAGCACATTCAGGTAACGTATAGTTGCCCTAAACTCATCAGGCTTTTCTTCAAGAGGAGTGGGCAAATCTCCTTTGCTTAAATTAGCAATCTGGGTTTTAATTGGTAAGAGCTTGGCAATTACGGCATTCATAAGAAATGTCCCCAAGAAGTAATGAAATAGAATGAGCATTACCAAAGAGACCAATAGTATAATGTAACGACTACGATCACTACGATTATAGTTTTCTAACAAACTAATCTCATTGTCTTTTTGTAATTCGTTCAGTTTGGTGACCGCTTTTTTGAGTTCTTCGAGAGCCAGAGGTAGGTCGGCAACAATGAATTGACGGATGACAGAGGGAACATCTTTTTGATCGTATACCAGTTCAGTCCGTTTTTGCGATTGTCGAAGTTCCTCAAGGCGTTTGGTAATGTTTACATAGGTCAAACGGGTATTACTTTGCTCCGGGGTTTGATTGATATTAAAAAGAAGAGAATCTTTTTGGGCAGGAATTGTTACCAGCCAAAGTCGTCGGTTTTTGGTCTTATAGAGTGTATCCTTCAAGATCAGAAATTTGTGCAAATTGATTTGAGTTTGCTTGACAGTATTCAAAAGCTTGATGCTATGACGTTGGATAGGCTGAGTGGTATTGACTATCTCTTTGTATTGCTTGCTGTTGTTAAACCAAGTATAGTTTACAAGTAATATTATGCTAAACATAATAAACGTAAGTAGTACAAATATGATGGTAATGCGACCTTGTATACTACTAAGATCGAGACGAATAAAATAAGATAAGCCTTTCCTTCTTTTTGCACCCATATAATCAAAATCCTATAGAATGGAGAATTCAAATTCTTTACAAATTACTTTATAACTATGATATTCAAAATTTAACATACAAAAAAATGAGTAGATAGTCAGGTTACCCCATTATCTACTCAAACAGTATGCAGATTTTGACTGATTTGAAATATTTTAATCGAATTTACTTCAAATATTTTGAAATACTTCAGCGAGATTTTTATAAAAATGAGGGGTCAAGTTTTGATGTAAGAGTTGGGGATGAGCATTCAAAATTTTTTCTTTGCCTATGCGCAAACTAAATTGGAATAGTTCATTTTCGGGTAAAATAATGTGGAATTTCCGCAGGCCTGATTTCATCATTTGTGGTAACCAAATCAAGTAAAACCACTCGAGAGCGGGAAAATGGATGGTAAACATGTGCCGTCGATCTACCACCAACTGACAAGCTTTCAGTTTTTGGAAAGAGGGGATAAGGTGGAGTAGTGTTTCCTTAAATTTTGTAAGGTGGATATCTGCATTGATCTGACATATCAAAGTGTGTTTACTTCCTATATACAATACATTGACTTGTTGAGATTTCAAAACAACTTGATAATCATGGTCCTTACATTCTTCTTCGATAATTTCTGATGCTAACATTGATTGATTCTTAACTGTTTTTAGGGATGATGTTTTGTAACCTAACTAATAGTAACAAACTCTAATCTGTTGCAGTGCGTTGTTGTGCTTTACTATAGAATTACGTGCTGTGAATCAAAATGTAATTACAAAAAGGAAAGATAAATTACTCGGGTGATTTAATGCCTCGAGTTACACAAATTTTTGTCCATAAAAAAAGCCATTTAGATGCTAATCCAAATGGCTTTTTTTACTTCATTAGTGAACTTATCAAATGGCAGGAAATACTTTACCTGTCACTTCTCCAAATCCGATGCGTGCAAACCCTTCTTTTTGGCAAAACCCTCTCATGGTCACCGTGTCATTGTCTTGAATAAACTTTCTTTCGGTACCATCTGGCATCGCAATTGGCTTGCTACCCCGCCAAGTAAGTTCTAACATAGAGCCGTACGCTGATTCATCTTTGCCACTGATGGTTCCTGATGCACACATATCACCTACATTGATGTTGCATCCATTTACAGTATGGTGGGCCAGCTGTTGGGCCATGTTCCAATACATATATTTGAAATTACTTTGGCAGATTAGTTTCTCTTCTTGGTTTTCAGGTTGAATAGATACTTCCAAATGTATATCAAAATTCTTCTTTCCTTCGAACTGTAAGTAAGGCAATACTTCTGGTTCTTGCTTGGGAGAAGCCACTCGATAAGGATCTAATGCATCCAGAGTAACCACCCAGGGAGATATTGATGAGGCAAAACTTTTTCCTAAAAACGGTCCGAGTGGTACATACTCCCATTTTTGTATATCTCTTGCCGACCAATCGTTGAAAAGTACCATACCAAAGATATGAGACTCGGCATTTTTAGTAGTAATGCTTTCTCCCATATTGGTTGACTTCCCTACGATAAAAGCCATCTCGAGCTCAAAGTCTAGTAAGCGACTAGGTTGATAAGTAGGCATCTCAGCATCATCAGCTTTGGTTTGCCCTTTGGGGCGATAAATGGGAGTACCTGAAACTACAATGGAGGAGGCTCTCCCGTGATAACCAATTGGTAGATGGAGCCAATTGGCAGGAAGGGCATTTTCTTTCCCTCGGAACATTGTACCTACATTGGTCGCATGTTCAATACTGGAATAAAAATCGGTATAGTCGCCAATTTGTACTGGTAAGTGCATCTGTACCATAGGTAGAGGGTAGAGCACCTGGCGTTTGGCATCACTATTATCGCGAAGCTCGGGGTTGTCGTTACGAAGTAGTTCAGAAATGCGATTACGGACTGCAGTCCACACTGGCTTACCCAGTGCCATAAAATCGTTCAGTGTTTGTTTATGAAAAACGGTCTTGTCGGCGAGCTCCAATTGATCAAAGAACCCCAACTCTGATAATACACTTAAATCCACCACAAAATTACCAATAGCTACTCCAGCTCGTGGAGAAGCGTTATTGATAGAAAATATACCAAAAGGTAGATTTTGAATTGGGAAGTCACTATTCGCGGGTACCTCTACCCAGGATCTAAGATCAGGGTTGTTTGCTTCTATCATAAATGCTTTTAATTAACGTTTTGGTGTTTTCGTTTAGTAACAATATTTAAAATCAGTGTCCAATTTAGCCAAAGGCAGCGCTTGAACTTCATTCTGCGGTTTCAAAAAAAGTTTATTTACCAAGCAACTTACAAACCTGTCCTTTAAGGAACTGGCCAATAGCAAGGTAACCGAGTCTACAGCGGTGCTGTGACGGGTAAAATTAAAATGAAAACCGGCAATTATTGCGCAATTGTTACCTAGGTTAAAGAAATCGAGTAAAAATTACTTGTCAACACTTACACCTTAATTTTAGGAACATGTTCAAAATAAGTGTCCGGTTTTGGCAAAGTTGCTTGAAGCTAGA
>CALDJV010000856.1 GCA_937899305.1 uncultured Cytophagaceae bacterium | reverse complement strand
AACTATATTATCAAAAAAGCTTATTGATGTTTAGTACTCCCGCTAAATTTTTCCGCAACTTTGAAGAAGATACTCCTTATTTGACCAATAAGTATACGATAAATGTTCAATTTTATGCTGAAATAAAAAAATCACTTGTAAAATTCTGGGATCAGAAAAGTAAGTTTACAACAAAAATAGATTAACTATGGTTTAAATAATACTAGGTAAAGTTATTCGTCAAATTGATTTTTTTTGAATAATACAGCCTTGTAGTTTTGTGTGTCGTTTCAATTTTTATTGTACTTTTTATAGTTAAAACAGATCATTCAACGTCTTTAAGTATATAAATATAGTAATTCCAGCTTTTGCTAACAGGTTGGATAGTTGGAATTAAAAATTGAAACAATGATATATCCAAAAATAAAAAGTAATTTTGACCATGTCTAGTGTGCAATTTAAACAAGAGCTTCAATACTTGCTTCCCTACGAAGAAGTACTCCCCTCTCATTTTGACTTGTTACACACCATTGCAATTTGTTACTACCACCAGTATAATTATCGCAAAGCCATAGATTATTTCAAAAAAGCAGAAAAATTTGATCCTATTCAATCCCTGGATTTCAAAAAAATGGGGTATTCTTACCAGCAAATCAAACAACATCAAAAAGCCATAGCGTGTTTTGCCAAGGTAGAGACTGATTCTCCTGAAGATAGCTGGCTCATACGAAGAATGGCGATGGCATATCAAGGAGCCAAAAAATTTCAGAAGTCCATTGATTATTTCCTCAAATTAAACAAACTCAAACCCCACGATACTTTTGTGTTGGACAGCATTGGGTGGAACTACCAACAAATCAATGAATTCAATACTGCACTACAATTTCACCTCAGAGTATACCACATTGACAATCGCGATACCTGGAATCTTGACAATATTGGATACTGCTACATGAGTCTGAAAAAAAACAAAAAGGCTTTGAACTTTTTTACCCAATCGCTGGCCATTGATTCTAACAATGCCTGGACTATACGACAAGTCGGCTGGGTTCATTTTTTAGGTGGTCATTTAGACAAAGCATTGCTTGCTTATCGCAACTCCTATTTGGTAGATCGCTTTGCTAGTCCTCAATCATTAATGAATACCGCCCATGTGTACCTTTGCAATCAACAAAAAAAGCAAGCCGTGGAGTACTATAAGAAGAGTTATGTAGCGTTTGAAAATAAACAACATTTCTTACGGGATATGTTGCTCGATTATGAAATCATTGCCAGTTATATTGATATTTCTAAGGTTCAATTTCAGTCACTTATAGACCGAGTAAGTAAATAAAGCAGAATCCATTGTGCGTGATGCCAATCAGAATGAGTGTGAAGCAAAAACACCGACCTCACATTTATGTTTATAATTCACTCACAATCAGACTTTTTGGAACAAAGCTTGAAGTAAGTCACTTGGATTAAAAGTGATCAGTTGATCTTTTAGATTAAAACAAAAGGTTTGTTAAAAAAAACAAAAAAATTAAACTAAATTTCAACGCTAATCCAGAAAAAGGATCTAATTTTATTCCCTAAAAAACTACTCAATGTCAAAGGCTACCCACAAAATAGAGATAAAACCTTTGCTTGTTTACAAAGAAATCTTACCCTATCATCCAGACTTGTTCCGGGCATTAGGAAATCATTACATGGAACTGTACCACTATGACAAAGCGCTCAGCCACTTGCTCAAAGCTGAGCAATTGGGTATTCATACTTTGGAAAACCTCAAAGACATTGCTTATTGTTACCGCAGAACAGAACAATACACCAAGGCTCTGGAGTACTACCTGGCCGCAGAGCAAAAGGGCGCACTGGATCACGTAGATTTTCAGGACATTGCTTTTTGTTATCGTGAACTATCCAATTATGCCAAAGCGCTGGATTATTACCTCAAGGCCTCACAACTTACCCCCAAAAGTGCTTGGATATGGGACAACATTGGCTGGTGCTACCAAAAATTAGATCTTTACCAAGAAGCCCTCGAGTGTCACCTTAAGGCCTATCATATTGCTTCACAAGATGCCTGGACCCTTCGAAATATTGGTTTTTGTCATCAAAAACTAGAGCAATACGAATCTGCTTTAGAATATTACCAAAAATCATTGGCTCAGGAATCTGACAATACTTTTACCCTTCGCAAAATAGGTTGGTGTTTTATTGTGGTGGGGGATTTTGAAAAAGCCCAACATATGCTATCCGAAGCTTTGAGTATAGACGACAACGAACATGAAGGTGAAAGTGAAGTGAATCGCTATGCCTGGATGAACTTAGGCCATACCTATTGGTGTGACGACAACCGAGCCAGGATCGTACAATGCTATCGCCGAAGCATTCAACTGTATGATCTGGAGGAATTTATAGAGGACATGGATCACGATTATCATTATGTAAAGCGGTCTTGTCAGGTTTCGGCCACTGCTTATCAACAAATAAAAGATGAAATCATTGATTGGTGGAAAAATTCCCAAGTTTGACTCCAACAAAGGGAAAAACAGCGTTCAATCAAGGTAACTTTTATGATCAGGCCATTTGAAAATATTAGCCCTGACAGTTTTTGAAAACTTCTCAAGGCTAAAAAATATTGCAAAAGAGCTATATGGTTTCAATTCAAGACACTGAAGCAGACGCTACCGAATCTGGCACTGCAGCATCCAACTCGTCTTCCTGAGTCATTTTAGTGAGTTTCCGCGAAAACAACAACAAAATGGCCCCGGTAAGCACCGAGATGACTACCAATCCAGCAAAAATATTCAACTCTCCCAGTTTAACCGCCAGTTTTCCTACTTCTGCGGCGGCTATATTGGCAAACCCCGTAGCCGAAAAGTAAGCCCCCATCATAGAGCCCACCAATGCCTTGGGAGCAATTTTAGAAATGTAAGAAAGCGCCACCGGAGAAATACAGAGTTCACCCAAAGTGTGTAGCCAATATGCCAATACCAACCAATAAATGGCCGATTGTCCTACGTCGGCTCGTTCTATCGCGGCTCCTACCATAAACACAAAACCAATTCCGACTAAAATAGTCCCAATGGCCATTTTGGAGATGGGCGAGGTTTTTCGAGCAGCCCAAAAAGCAGCGACTATTCCACCAAATATCAAAATAAACCCAGCGTTGAGGCTTTGAAACATACTAGCAGGCACTACCCAACCAAACACTTCTCGGTTGGTATATTTTTTCGCATACAATGTCATCAATCCTGAAGCTTGTTCAAACGATGTCCAAAAAACAAAGATGGCAAAAAACAGAATACCCAATACCAAGACCCGCTTGCGGTCGGTAGGCGATAACTTGACTTTTTCCTTAGGAGTGGATGCCCGTTTTTTTAGGTTGTTTCCCACTTCGCGGAGGTAGCGTTGCCCCCACACAAATACAATTTGCCCCAATAACATGCCAAAGCCCGCCAAACTAAAACCGTAATGCCAGCCATATGTTTCTCCGACAAAACCAATGGATAACGTCGCCAGGAATGAACCCAGGTTGATACCCATGTAGAAAATAATGAACCCAGCATCTCGTTTTTTTTGCTCAGTATATAACTCCCCTACCATTGTAGAAATATTAGGTTTGAGCATTCCAATACCAGCTACAATCAAACAAAGCGCAATATAAAACAGCGTTTTATCGGGTACTGCCATTAAAAAGTGGCCCACACATAACAGAATTCCTCCCAACATCACCGATTTTTTGGGTCCAAGCCAACGGTCGGCAATAATTCCCCCTGGAATGGACATAATGTAAACCATCCCAGTAAAAAGTCCTAGCAAGCTCAAAGCCTCTGCCTCAGTCCATCCATAGCCTCCCTTTACCTTAGACACTAAAAACAATACTAGAATGGCCCGCAATCCGTAATAACTGAAACGCTCCCACATTTCAGTAAAAAATAAAATAAATAGCCCTTTAGGGTGATTTTTCATGATACAATCTATGATTGGTTTCAGACAAATATCCCTAATAGTATTTGGTTCAATATATACAAATAAGTGAGTTACTATGAGCTTTTGCGTATTGCTATAATATTATTTGCTGATTCATTAAATTTGCAAAACAAATTGAGTTCAAGAATCTATCATTCATGTTCAAACTACGGTTTTCTTATTTATCATTTGTTGTATTCTTATTCAGTGTTGGTTTGGTGGTACTATTGGCCAACGTAGATCTTCCAGCAACCAAGAAGGCGTCGCTAGTGCATACCCGGTATGGTGATTCTCTGAAGTGGAAACAACCTCAATACATTGAAAAAGATTGGACCACAAACTTCCGCGATTCTATTGGCACATTTTGGATTAGACTCAAGGTCGATATCCAACATCGTCCTCAAAGCTTGGTTCCACAAGGGCTAAGCATTGATTTTACCGGAACATACGAGGTATTTTGGGATGGATACCTCATTGGACGAAACTACCCCGACGATCAAATTCCTCAAAAGGTAACCTCAGCCCCCTTGCACCAACTATTTATGATTCCTGATTCGCTTTACAGGCCGGGCAAACATTTGATTGCCATGCGGGTTTTTCGTTTTGAGAACTACGGTAAAAGCAGCAACCCTCTCGAAAGCGACTACACCGACCTCAGCTTAGGCAATTACCTTGCTTTGGCCCAGCAAGACATTATCATTACCGCCTATGTACACATCATTGCTGGAGTATTTTTGGTCATTGGGCTGTATTATACCTTCATCTTTTTGGTAGGCAATCGGCACTTACGCTTTTTGCTGTTTGCCATCATTTGTTTGTCATTTTTCACTTTGCTCATTTTCGAGTATTTGCGCTTTCACTATTATTACCCCTACGCTTTTCACTACACTCGTCTGGTAGTCATTGCCTTGCTCACCCTCATCATTGCGGCTTTGTTACCGTTGTTTTTTATGCACCGTTTTCCTTTTCATTATAAGCAAAGGGTGATGGGTAGTATGCTGGGAATTATTGTACTGATTTGGATTTTTGTTCCAGGATTTGACCCCAAAACCAGTTATACTATTTTGGTCTCATTCAGCGTCTCTTTGTTTTTGGTCATCAGGGCCATGCGGCAGTCTATTATGGGAAGCCTCGAGGCCTTGCTCGGAATCATTGTATTTTTCGTAGCATTTTTTTTATTGAACAGTTACGACCTGAAACTTTTTTTGGGTTTTGGTTTTTTGATTGTATTCATGTTGTTATCACTCACGATTCAAATGAGGGAACAACGCAAAGAATACGAAGCCTCCTTGGTACACTCAAGCCGTCTGGAGCTAGAAATGCTCAAGAAAAATATTCAGCCTCATTTTTTAATGAACTCGCTGGCCTCCGTCATTGCCTGGATGGAAGATGACCCCAAAGTAGGTACTCAGTTTATTGCCGCATTGGCCCAAGAGCTGGAAATTATGATTGATATTTCCAGCAAAAAGTTGATTCCATTATCCCGAGAAATCCAACTATGTGAGTCGTATTTACTCGTCATGAGTCTGCGTAAAGAAATCAAATATTTATTCCATACTGAGGGCATCAACCCCCAAGATTTAATTCCACCTGCACTCATTCATACCGCAGTAGAAAATGGCATCACTCATAACCAGGATTTGGATGGAGAGATGCGTTTTTCTTTGCATTTTGAAGAAAACAAACAAGGACGAAAATATACACTCATTGCTTCGGGGAAGAGTAGGCAAACCGTCGCCAAAAAAACCGGAGGAACCGGATTAAAGTACATGGAGGCTCGCTTACAGGAGAGCTTTCCAAATCGTTGGAAGTTGTACGCCCAGCCCATTGCTCAAGGCTGGAAAACCGAGATCATTATCCTGGCACCTGGCAATACCGCAATGTCATTAAGTTAAGAACTTGAATTTTGAATATCGATCATCGAATATCGAATAACGAAGGAAAAATTTCTATTTTAGGGCGTCAGCCTCCTTCTGAAATCGTTGATCAGTGTTCTTTAATCGATATTATTTTGCTTAACTAAACGACATTGGGCAATACCGGGCGTACTTGATAGGGTGTAAAACCATTAATAAATCACTATGAAAATATTAATTGTAGAAGACGAAGCCAAAATTGCAAAGTACATAGAGAAACTGTCACGTGAATTGTTAGGAGACAAAGTTACCAGCACCAAGGTGATTCCTGACCTCATCAATGCACTGTATTACATAGAGGAGCATACCATTGATTTGCTCTTGCTAGATCTCAACCTTCATGGAGAAGACGGCTTCGATATTCTCCAACAATTGGTAGCCACTTCTTTTCACACCATTATCATTTCGGCCAACAAACATCGAGCAATTGAGGCCTTTGAATATGGGGTACTCGATTTTGTCTCCAAGCCTTTTACCAAAGACCGCCTGCATAAAGCATTTGCTCGTCTTCACCCGACTGAAAAACAAATGCCCTACCCTACCAAGAAATTGGCCATTCGCTCTAAAGGGAAGATCAAGTTGATTGATATCCATCAAATACTATATATCAAGGCAGCCAACGTATACGCAGAAATTTACTTGAAAGATGGCAGCAAAGAACTGCACGATAAATCATTGGATAAGCTACACCTCATTTTACCTCCCGAATTTGTCCGCATTCATAAATCGTACATGGTAAGCCTCCATTTAATCAAAAACATTTTGATCCATCAAGGAAGTAAATATGAAGCCCTGCTCGATGCCGATACCATTATCCCCATTGGCCGCACTTACTACAAGCAATTGAAAGCACAGTGGAAATGAGGCATGTCGAGTTACTTCTAAAACCTTGACCTGTAATTTATTGAAACACCTACCCAAGCTCAATTCATTGGTGTGTAATATTGTAGAAAAGGTTTGGTTCCTGAACCATAAGTAGCTTGTTGGTCGATATTTTGCTAAATTGAGTCCATTTACTCATCTTACAATTTATGAAACACCTTTTTTCAATCTCATTACTTATCACAGGCCTGTTATTGGCTGGCCTACAAAATGGTTTGGCTCAATTGGACGAGCGATTCAATGTAACTGTTCGAGGCAAATTAGATGACCAAAAAGGTCTGGAAAACTATGATCGCTTAAGGGTAGGTGTCATTTGGCACTCCAACGACCTGAATTTGAAAAATACAAAAAAATGGAATCTGAGTCCGGCTACCAGTACAGTCACTAAAAGAGGGCGATTCAATTTGGTGCTTACCCAGGCTCCTCCGCTTTCCAGCTGCCTGGTAACTCCCCGATTTGCCTTGGCCATTGGTTTTATTATAGCATTTGATGATGCCAACCAAAACCAAAAATTAGATCAAGGGGAGAAAATACTAGGGTTATCCGAGCAACACGTAGTTAGTTTTGTGAGAGGCAATCATATAAAAGGGCTCAATGCAATAGAAAGGGAGGCCAACAAAAGAATTGTCACTCTGAGAAAGCTCAAAAATGGCATTCACATCGATAAGGTGGTTCCCAAAGAGACACATAAAATGCCCGGAACCATTTTTGATGATTTGGTTCCGGTTAAAGAGAACAAAGTCAAGGTCAAAATAGTCATTCCTAAGAAGTTGGGTGACTTGAACGCCCCTAACTGGACTTGATGCTCATCTCTTTTAAAAAAATCTCAAATTCATTTTAGTACTATACACTTTTTTCCAAAGTGTTGAAAAGTAGAGAGTTGCACTT
>CALDJV010000855.1 GCA_937899305.1 uncultured Cytophagaceae bacterium | reverse complement strand
TTTTAAAGTTGACTCCAGTCAAGCTGTAGTAGTTTTTGATATTGATGGTTTCTACAGAGTTTCCCGAGGCATCGGTCACCATAATTCGAGAGCGCCCAGTACCCCCCGAAATGACCGATTCTAACACATTGATGTGCATGTACTGAGTAGCTTTGGGCGCACTGGGACGGAAACTAAACGATAACACACCTGCTACTATAGCTACTAAAAGAGAGAATCTAATGAAATTTGTCTTCATGAATATTTGGGGTTAAATATGAAAAAATAGTGATCGTATTTTGCACCACTTTTCTAAAAAGTTATTCAGCGCTAGGACAAGGCAGAAAGCAGAAACCCCTAAAGTGAGGATGCAAAAATAGAGGTAACATGATGGCAAATAGACAAAAAAGCATCCCGAAGTGATCTAGGAGGCATTGTGAATAGATTAAAAAGAAAGATTAATCTTTACTCAATAAATATTTGGTTACATAAATGCCTTGGCCATTGCCCGACACTGAATGTACTTTCCAGCCTTCTTTAGCGTACTTATTCAGCAGAATAATCAAGGCCTTGTCATTTTTTTTGATGTTTTTAAAGTTGACTCCAGTCAAGCTGTAGTAGTTTTTGATATTGATGGTTTCTACAGAGTTTCCCGAGGCATCGGTCACCATAATTCGAGAGCGCCCAGTACCCCCCGAAATGACCGATTCTAACACATTGATGTGCATGTACTGAGTAGCTTTGGGCGCACTGGGACGGAAACTAAACGATAACACACCTGCTACTATAGCTACTAAAAGAGAGAATCTAATGAAATTTGTCTTCATGAATATTTGGGGTTAAATATGAAAAAATAGTGCGCGTACTTTGCGTGATTTTTACAATTACAAGCAATACGTACATTGAATGCATTTATATTTCCAAAATACCTTATCTTATATAGATTGCTTTGAATTTGTTAGATAAAGTTAGAAAATATTTATACGAATGATCGGCTAAAAATCAGGTAGTTGAAACTCCTTGAGTTTGTTTTATACCAGAATTCAATAGATATTGAAGGCTTTTCAAAACTTTTAGGCACAAAATACCATTTCCACAGGGCTAATTTTAACACATCCCAAAAAGTTTCGGTATTTTGCCGATCTATCGTTTGTATACACCAATCTATTTTATGTACAATGAAAAAGTATTACCTATTGATTTATAGTTTGTGTGTGGGAATATGTACCTATGCACAATCCAACACCTGGAAACCTAATGATGTAATAAATCAAGAATCGGCCAATAGTTTTAAATTCTCACCCAATGGCCAAATGGTGGTGTGGGTAAAACGTCGCCCTCATCAAAAGAAAGATCGCTTTGTAAATGATTTGTATTTGACTCGATTAAATGTAGCAAGTAAAGACGGAAGTTATAAAACCATTCGTCTCACCCGAAACGATGCTTCTGACTACAGCCCGATTTTTTCCAGCGATGGCGAAACAATTTATTTTTTATCGTCACGTGCCAAGGGAAAAGCTTTGTGGGGCATGAGTATTTATGGAGGAGCACCATACAAGGTACATACTTTTGCCAATCGGCCTTCCCGCATTCAATTACGAAATGGTAATACCTTATTTTTTGTGAGTGGCGAAGGGGCCAGTTTATACGAACAACAACTCAAAAAGAAAAAAGACAATGTGGTGGTGGTAGAAGATCAAACCCATATGAAAGCCAATCGGGTATTTTCATTTGATCTTAAAACCAAACAGATTATCCGGCTTACCGACAACCGATACCCAATTATGGGATTTTCGGTATCAAAAAATGGAAAATGGATGGTTACTTCACATCGTTTATCTCAACATTTTGCCTCTGATGGCAAACCTCGGCCCAAGTACTACATCTGGAATGTAAAAAATGGTGCTAAAACCGAAATATTGAAAGACACCTATCAAGGCCCTGGAAATTTTCAGTTTACCGAAGATAACCAAGGTTTTTACTTTACTTCTACCAAGTCTTCTGACCCAGAATGGAATGGAGCAGGCATTAGTTTACTGCATTATATGACACTCAAAGACCAGAAAATTATTCAAGTTCCCTTGAATTGGGACTGGGCCCTGGGAGGTGGATATAATGTGATGGGGAATGATGCTTTGGTGTACTTGGCAAATGGTACTACTCAAAAACTAGCCTTGATGAAAAAAGAGGGGAATCGCTGGAAACGATTGGGAGTAGACGCTGGGAAAATGAACGAACACATTTACGTGAGCCAAATTTCTAAGGACAAAACACAAGCTATCTACACTTATGCTACCGCTTCTTTGCCTACTCAATACCGTATTGGTAAGCTGAAAACTGGACGCAAAGGCCTGACTTTGACCAAGGGAAAAGATTTGGTAAAGCTAAACCCTGCCTGGAGCAAAAAGAGAACTGCCAAGAGTGAAGTGGTAAAATGGAAAGGATATAAGAATGAAGAAGTAGACGGGATTTTATACTATCCTCAAGGTTATCAAACAGGAAAAAAATATCCATTGGTTGTAGCCATTCATGGAGGACCTTCAGCTTCCGATTTGGATCGTTGGAGTTTTCGTTGGGCATACCCGGTACAATTGCTTACGCAACGTGGTGCTTTTGTGCTTAAACCCAACTATCATGGATCGAGCAATCATGGGCAGAAATTTGTAGAAGCCATCAAGAAAAATTACTATGAACCCGAATTGGAAGACATTACCAAGGGCATTGATTTTCTGGCCAATCGAGGTATGATTGATAAAAATAAAATGGGTGTGATGGGTTGGTCAAATGGAGCCATATTGACTACCATGCTCACAGTGCGTTTTCCTGATATGTTCAAAGCGGCTGCAGCTGGTGCTGGAGACGTCAACTGGACTTCTGATTTTGGGACTTGTCGTTTTGGGGTTACTTTTGACCAAAGCTATTTTGGTGGAGCTCCTTGGGACGATGTAAATGGTAAAAAGTACAATGAAGCCTATATCAAGAAATCACCTTTGTTTGAACTGGAGAAAGTAAAAACGCCTACCCTTATTTTTCATGGTAGTAATGACCGGGCCGTACCTCGTGACCAAGGTTGGGAGTATTATAGAGCGCTACAACAAGTAGGAAAGACCAAAGTACGGTTTTTATGGTTTCCAGGACAGCCTCATGGGTTGCAAAAGTTGACCCATCAAATGCGCAAAGTAAACGAAGAATTGGCTTGGTTTGACCAGTATTTATTCCAAACTTATGAAAAGCCCAACGAATCTTTCAAAGCCAATAGTCCGTTGGCGTTGTTGATCAAAAAAGAAAAAGCGACCCAAAAAAATGGTTTTTATGGTACCGTCACCAATGGCGTACTGATACCCGAAGTAGAACCAGTAGCTAAAGATTCTATTGCGATTGGATGTTTTGAGGTAACCAATGCCCAATACCAGGCATTTGATGTTCAACATACTTTTCCGGGGCCACAAGCCAATTACCCAGTAGTAGGCTTGGATGCCGATAAAGTAAAAACCTATTTGGATTGGCTAAATAAAAAAACTGGTAAAAAGTATCGCTTGCCTAACGAAAAAGAAGCAAAGGTTTTACATAGAAAGGCTCAAAAGTTAGCCGCCAAAGAAAACTCACTCAATTATTGGGCGGGTTATAACCTGACTATAGACGATGTGCCAGCACTAAACAAAAAAGTGGCTCAAGTGAAAACCACCTTACTAATGAATGTGGGTAATTTCAAAGGGACTAAGTTGGGTGAGGCTACCTTGTACGATTTGGGAGGCAATGCTGCTGAATGCTATTTGAAAGATGGAAAAATAGCCATTTATGGTTTTAGTGCTTATGATTATGCAGATACGCATACTGCCGACGTAAAAACCAAGCCCAAGTATGTAGGTTTTAGAGTTGTCAGAGAGGCCAGGTAAAACAAACTTTAAGACAGGTTGAGATTATTCTCCAATAAAAAATCCCCCCTTTTTTCATTTTTTGTAAAAAAGGGGGGATAGATTTATAAGGTCAAATGTACTTAATAATGTAAACAAAATCCATCAGGCAAATGTGGATTAAATAATAATTCCCTCAATATTTTTTGATAAAGGGCACCTGAATCCAGATGCCTTTTATTTTAATATGTGTCTCTTACATCAGGCAAAAAAGAAACACAAAGTAGTATATTTAGAAAAACTGTTGTTATTTCTTCCACCTTATACAATGCCTTCCCTCTTAAAAAATGACAAATGCCTTTTATTTTTTTGAAAAAACCTTTTGTTTAATGTGTATGTGATTGACAATCAGGTGCTAATAGATTAAAAAACTTCTCTTGCCCAGTTCTCCCTATCTCATATCTTTTCTTTTGTTTCGATCTTGATTTTTCCCAATATGAGGGTGATCTTTGAGTGCCTCATTGTCATTTATTATTGATTATCTGGTGGTAATCGTTATTTATGATTCAAATCTATATTTGCCATAGTAGGTAGAATATCTTATCGAAATCCTAAAAAAAAGTATTTCAAAAACTGTAACGTGATATAGAAGGTTAATAGAGAAAAATTAACCCAACCTTATTACTTATAAACAATGAAAAAAGATTACTGGATAATGATGTGGGCGGTGTTGACCTTGGTAGGTAGCACTTATGCCAATGACTTAACAGAAGGTTTCGTCACAGGTACCCCAAAAGTACAATCTATGAGTCAGTTAACTTTTGGTCCGCAGGGTATCTTATTTGTAGGCGATTCCAAAGGCGCGGCAGTATTTGCCATTCAAATAGAGGAAGGTAAAAAATCAGAAAGCGATCAACGGTTTTCTTTGCGTAATGTGGAACGCAAAATTGCTGATTTGCTGGGGGCCAACGTTTCTGATATCCTGATCCACGATATGGTAGTAAGCCCGCAGCAGAATGTATATTTAGCGGTTTCGCGAGGCCGAGCCAAGGTAAAAACGTACAATTTATGGCCCAACTATGTAGACGATGCCAACATATTGCTCAAAATAACCCCCCAAGGTAAAATTGAGGAAGTATCGCTTAAAAATGTGAAATACGCTCAAATTGAATTACCCAATCCTGTGGCGGCCGATAAAAAAGATCGTCGAGGGCGTAGCCTTCGATCCGATGTCATTACCGATTTGGCCTATGCCAATGGGATGGTATACGTGGCTGGACTTTCCAACGAAGAATTTGCGTCGACTTTCAGAAAAATCCCCTTCCCTTTTAAGAACAAAGTAAGTGCCTCTACCTTGGAAATTTACCATGGAGCCCACGGACGCTATGAAACCAAGTCACCCATTCGGGCTTTTGTACCTTACAAGCTCAATGGCAAGCCTCATATTTTGGCTTCTTATACTTGTACTCCATTGGTAACGATTCCGGAAGATAAAATTGAGCCAGGCAAACACGTGAAAGGGCGTACCATTGCCGAACTGGGAGCAGGTAATATGCCACTGGATATGATTGTAGTAACTAAACCACCCTGCACTGAAAGTACAGGGGTTTTGCGCTCGGACTGAAAGT
>CALDJV010000854.1 GCA_937899305.1 uncultured Cytophagaceae bacterium | reverse complement strand
CCCTCACCCGGAATGACCGTAAACACACTCCAGTAACCAAAAAAGTATTCAAAGCTGGTGAGCCCATCATTGCCAATATATTTTTGGATAAAAATGTAAGGCAATTACAAAAATTATTGGATTCAGAAAAAGCGTATAGTTACCTGACTTATGATATTTACGTAAATGGAGAGAAGTTCTGGGATGGGTATCAACTACACGTAAAGAGCATTACTACAGCAGAGCAGGATCGTGATTTTCTTAAGTTTGAACTGGTGCCCGATATGAACAAATTTATTCCTTATAAAAGTAATTTGAGTCGTCAGATTGTAACCCGTGAACTGGCCACCCTGGATCCAGGCAAACACGAAGTAATCATCAAGCTTAACTTTAGGGCCAAGGGTGCGCCTTTGGTGTATGGTAAATTTATTTTTGAGGCAACCAGCGAAGGAGCCCAAAAACTAAGAGCCATGTCGAAAAAGATAGAAAAAAGCGATGTATCTATGGTTGCCCTACCTGCCAAAGGCCGATTGCATCACCCCGCCCTTGCAGCTCAGGCCTTAGATGCTATTCGGTTGTATGGTAAAAAATCGAACTGGAACGAAAAGTTTGGTAAAGTTGTCATTACCAGCGACGGATGGGTCATTGTGCGCCATCGTAAAACAGGGGTGATACAAGGACGTATGGTAGAAGGAGCAGCCTTGGCCAAACATCCGGAAGGAAAATGTACTTACCAGTATTTTGATTTTTATCAACCCTATGTAGGGGGTAAGTTTTCTGGCGGTTTATCACGCTATGCCACAGGTGCTCAGTACGAAATTGGGTGTGATAAATAACCTTATCATTGGTTAACGTATGCTTGATCAACCCTTTCCTAGAAACAAAGGAAAGGGTTGTTAAAAAAAATATAAGGTTGAAGTGGCACATCAGTACTTTGAACCTCTCCAAGCAATAGACAAGTGTTCAGGAAAGTTGCAAAAAGAAGAGTGCACACTGCACGCCTTCAAACAAGCCCATATTCAATTCAAATAATTGGCATTCATTTGAAAATAAGAAGAAGTAACCCTAGTAAATCTTAAAATCCTAGCAACCGAGTCCTCGAGCTCATCGAAGCTAATCCTGCTTCAGACAAAGGGAGGTGGCTAATTGTCTGAAGCAGGATTGCCCAAGATGGCTGGATTAACCAGATTTTACCTGGTTGAAGCACTAATTGGAATGAAATGTTCGGTATTACTGGATTCTTTAGTTTCCATTCTCACTGATGCTGTCTTACTGCTTTTTACGTTTACAGAAACTCACTTGCTCAAACCAAAAACACCCACCCCTTTTCCGCGACCGTGTCTTAGAAATGGGCAGGTGTCCATCGTCTATCAAAAAAACAAAATAGTGCTTGGCAATATATTCTTCGATCAAATGGCTACTGAGGCTGGGGCAAACTTTGGTTTTTCATCCTCCGTCCAGAGTCCCCAATACGCCCCCACGTCGCCTTCGTCGCCTACTTTCCAGGATTCGTCAAAGGAAGAAAAATAGAAAACCTCGATGCCTTCGGCTTGGGCCCATTGTTGGGTATTGATGAAATACTTCATAAAGTTGGCCACCGAAGGTTCGGCCCCGTGGAGGCTGCTGCCCTGGCTGGGCCAGCCCGTTTCGGTAATGATCACTTTCTTGCCTCGACCCGCATTCACGGCTTGGTGGTACATGTCCTTCATGTAGGGCAACGAATAATCGCAGTGGCAACCTTCCCAAAAGGGATAACAATTGGCCAATATCACATCACAAGCCTCGGTGATTTTGGGGCGCTCGGCAAACTCGTAGTAAGCATCTACATAGCCTACTGGTATGTCGGTGGGCAAGGCTTGTCTCACCTGATTAATCAATTCCAGCAAGGCTGCTTCCGTCAAGTCACCCCGATACATTACCTCATTGCCCACTGCGGCGATGTCTACCAGTCCGGCTTTGGCCAGGCGAATCAGCCCTTCGATTTCCCGTTGGTTGATCTCGGGGTCGTTGCCCAACCAAGCCCCTACCAGGGTTTTCATTCCGTAGGCTTTGGCCACTTGAGCAATCAACTCGTTGCCATCGGTACACGAAAAAGAGCGCACCCATTGGGTATGAGGCCGGATGACTTGTATTCTTCGTTCTACCTGGGCCTTCGAGAGTTGATCTCCGGGTTTTTGCCCCATTTCGTAGGGACTAAAACACAACCCGTGCATGCCTTTCTGAAGCGTTTCGTGGTAAAGGTCTACCAACGCTTTGTCCCCTAAATCGTGGTGATGCACCCCGGTCAGGTTCATTACTTTTGCATTTCTAAATGACATATCTTTAACTAATAATGGACCTTTCGCAGGTCAAAAATTTATTTATTTCTAATAAATACCAGTTGCGCAGTTCAGGTTAGAATTTCAACAACTAGAGCTCATTAAGCCTTTCATTTTTTTCTACAGCAAAAAAAACGAAACAAAAAATGCCGC
>CALDJV010000853.1 GCA_937899305.1 uncultured Cytophagaceae bacterium | reverse complement strand
AAAATAAAAAATACAAAAATAACATTTTTAAAGTTTTACCAAGTTTTCAAAACTATTATGATTCAAAAGTAGTCATGGAGTATTTTGAACTGGCTCATAAAGCAGGTAGCTTTGCTCGCAAGGTATGGTACAACGAAAGCATTGATGTACTATACGAAAATGAATCGAGTACTCAAGCACGCAATGCGGTGATGGCTTACAACAAAATGCTGTCACGAGTGAAATTTTTGGAAGCAAAATTGATAGCATCTAAACAATTAAAGGCGCAAGGATTAGACAATGAGGCCATTAAATTTATTGAGCAAAAAGGGATACGCCCGCTCAACTATGAATTGTATCATCAGGTTGATAAACAGCCTCTTGCCAAAGGAGATACCACGCTATTGACTTGGGAGGTACAAAATCGATTGATCAAAAAAGGGTACAAAATGCCACTAGATGGTAAGTATCGCGATGCAACCGAAGAAGCCGTCATGAAGTTCCAAATAAAAAATAAAATATTTGCTTCTGGGAAGGTGGATGAGCGTACATTGCGTTTGTTATTAAAATAATTATTGTATTTTTGAATCAAATTCATTACTGTAGAAGAACATCAATTGTCGTAATTATTACATAATAGGATGGAAAACGTAAACGAGCCTAAAAACAAATTAGACGAAGTAAAAGATCTTATTTTTGGTCCGGATATTAAAATTTACAACGAAAAAATTTCGGAACTCAAAAGCAAGATTGGTGAAAACCGTGAAGAGGTGATGAAAAAAATTGAGGAAGTGCACGGAAAACTTCTCGAGGCAATCCAAAATACCGAAAAAAACCTCAACGAGCGATTGATTGCAGTACAAAAAGCAACTGAAGAAGAATTAAACAAGCAAAAAGAAGCTCACGTAAGCAAGCGTGCCTTCAACGATGCTTTATTGAAAATTTCAGATTCTTTGCGTTCAGAATAGTCATTGTACTATTTTTCAATTGTGTAGACAATTGTTCTCCTGTTCAAAGCTCATTCATCATTCATAGGCTTCATTATAAAAGGCTAACCACCAAAGCGAGGGCTTGACACATCAATAAGTAGAATGGTTGTAATTCGTCAAAAAAATATTTTATAAACCGCTGACATGGAAGATAAAGATAAAAAAAACGAAGGCGTAGAAAATGCCCAGGAACTGGGTAACGAAGAGAAGGTGAATATTTTTAGGGAATTGATTGTTGGTCCAGATAAGCGCGAGATTGAAGGCCAACTACAAGGAATGAAGGAGTTGTTTGCTACTATGTTGGTAGAAAACAAAAAAGACTATGATAATCAGGTAAATGATATGCGTACCTTGTTTGTAAATGTATTGGAAGAAAACCGACGGGTTTTTCAAATGCAATTACAAGACCTGTACAAAAACCTCCCTTCGTTGATCAATAGCTCCCTTCGTGAACAAAACGATGAAGGCTTTATCGTGTTGGCTGATCAACAGGTAAATCAACCAGTGCAACAAGGGACTGGCATAGATCGTTACTCTAGATTAGATGCGGTGAAAGAAATTATTGTAGGAGGCAACATACGCGATTTGCAACAAAACCTCTCTGAGGCAAATAAATTATTGGGCCAAAACTTTGACGAAGACAAAAAGAAAATTCTGGAAATGGCGCAAGAAATATCTGGTTTGGTAGATGCGATGGAGCAACGATTGAATGCAAAGTTCAAAGAGTTGATCGATCAGATTAGTAAAAATGTGACGGAATATGCTCGGTCTTTTACTAAACGCAACCACGCTGCCGATAAATTGCGTGATTTGGCTCAAAACATGTAGTTCTCAATGCCAAAAGTATAGCCATCTCGTTAGAGGTATATATTTGGTTCGCCGCTTTTAATTTGTAACATATAAATTAAAATCTTACGATTATGCAGGATGTTCTCAAAAAACTGAAGGAGATTTTACTGGAAGAAGATCGTAAAAGCCAGGATCGAATCAATAAAAAAGTAGCTGAACTACAAGATGAAATTGAAGGAATACGCCAGGATCAGGATTTAAAACCAGTCATTAAAAAAACGGTTCGTACCGAACTACAAGAGTCAAAAGACAGTCTTATTGAGGCTATTTATCCTCTGATGGGAAAGCTCATTCGAAAGTTTATTCAAATTGAGTTTGAAAAGCTTTCCGAAAATGTAGACAAACAACTTGACCGGACCTTCTCATTACAAAATATCAAAAAACAATTCATTGCTTTATGGGAAGGGGTAAGTCACAAAGATTTAATTATCAAAGAGTTGATCCCGCCAGTAGTAGAGGAGGTTTTTGTGATTTCACAGGAGTCGGGAATTCTGTATGGCAAATATTCTCATAAAAATACCATTGATCAGGACATCATTGCTGGAATGCTTACTGCCATCAAATCTTTTATTGAAGATGCTTTTCAGCAGAAAACGGGTTCTTTGGATATGATTGAGTATGGTACCTTTAAGATCATCATTCAAAACTCATATAAATTTTATTTAGCCGCTATAGTATCAGGATCAGTAAATTCTAAGTTCAAATCACAGCTTATGGAACACCTTGAGTTGTTTGCTGAGCAACATCTTACAAAATCATTGGATGAATTAACTGAAACTGAAATATCAGGCAATCTTAAACCTTATTTTGACCAATTCAATGCCACCAGTAAGTAAAAAGGTTATTTTAGTAGGAAATTTTGGCGTGGGAAAAACTTCTCTGGTTCGCCAATTTGTTTTTCAGGAGTTCTCTGATGAGTATTTGACTACCCTGGGGGTAAGAATTGATAAAAAAGTAGTTGAGTTGGGCGACTATACCGTAAATATGATTTTATGGGATATTGCCGGAGAAGTAGCACAAACTAAAGTACCGGTGTCTTATTATTTGGGAGCCCATGGAGTGATTTATGTTTTTGACGTGCAGCGCCCCTCATCGTTTGAAAACATCAAGGCTGATTTAGATTACATCCAATCTAAATTGTTTGATGCACCCATTTGTGTTATCGGAAACAAAAAAGATTTGATAAGTGAAGGAGAATTACAGAAATTGTCCGAACAATTGCCTGTGGAGGTGAGTTTTTTTACTAGCGCCAAAACTGGGGAAAATGTGGAGTTGATGTTTGCTCAAATTGCCCAAAGAATGCTTAATACTTGACAATAATACTTCATGAAATCCAGTAATCTAACATACCTGCAAAAGTTTAAGAGCCAGTTCAACCCATCTGGCTATCAGTTTGTGCTGTTAGATAACCAAGGCATCATAGTAGAAAGCTGTAACACATTATTTAATCTCGATTTTTATCAAGGGTTATCGGCCTTTACATTTATTCCTTTCTTGGAGAGTATCCAGGAAACGCTCATAGAAATGAATGTAACTGATAAACCTTTGTATTTCCCGCGTCTAGACATTCCCTTTTTTAGTCATCACCATATCTACGACTTTACCTTTCAACGTTTTCGTCCCAACAACGAAGCCTCCTTTATAGCTTGGGTGGTAAAAGACAATACGCTTCAATATCATTACTTGCGCCAAGTACAACAGGAACGAAATATGGCCATTGTAAAAAGCGAGCGTAGTCGCCTTAATGGATAACTTGTTCTGGCATCTACGGGTATTATTTTTAGCTTATTGTCAAGCCAAGTAAGCATTTGTTGATACAGTAGATGAAATGATCATGAAAGAAAAACCAAGGCTCGCAAGATTGACGGCAATCCTTACTCAGCTTCAATCTAAGAGAGTTGTTACGGCAAAATTTCTTGCTGAAAAGCATGACGTGAGTATAAGAACGATTTACCGGGACATCCGCACGCTCGAAAAATCAGGAATTCCCATTGTAACCGAAGAAGGCAAAGGTTACTCTTTGGTGGAGGGCTATCACCTGCCCCCTGTAGTATTTACCGAAGATGAGGCCAACGCGTTGATTACTTTAGAACAGTTGGCGATGACAAACAAAGATCAGTCATTGAGCGACAATGTGGCTAATGCTATAGAAAAAATCAAGACCATTTTGAGATACTCTCAGAAAGGTAACGCTGATTTATTGTCTGAAAGGGTCTATTTTGGGGGCAATAACAAGGAAGAGAAAACGAGTAACAATCTGATGCAGATTCAATCTGCCATTACTCGCTTTCAGGTTTTGAAGATAACGTATTGTTCTGCCGAACAGAATGACACCCAGCGAGTTATTGAACCCTTTGCCATTTATAGCATCAATGGAAACTTTCTACTGATTGCTTTTTGTCGGTTGAGAGGTGATTTTAGAGTGTTTAGAATAGACTTTATTCAGAGCCTTATCCCCCAAGACGAAACCTTTGCACCCCATAACATGACCATGAAAAAGTTTTTTGAAAATTATATCAAGGACAAAAACACCCCTGACACACCGCTGTCATAACACTCCGCTAGGTTTGCATTAGTATTCACTAAAAGCAATCTAAAAATGGAAATTATCAAGACGATTATTCTGTCATTATCAAGTTTAATGTTGGTTTTTGTAGGAATCATGAGGCTTACCAATCCTATAAAAACCTATGCGCAAAACTCTGGAATTACACTGGACAATGATGTCAATCTATTAAACGAAATGAGAGGGGTAAGTGCGGTCATGCTTTGTGCAGGAATCATCACTGTACTAGGTACTATCTTGCCTTGGCTTACCTTGACTTCATTTGTAGTAGCTTCGCTGATTTTTATTGGGTTTTTGATAGGTAGATTAATTAGTATGAAGGTCGATGGAAAACCAAACAAACAAATCAGTCAAGGAATTGTGTTTGAGCTTGTTTTAGGAGGTGCCAATGTATTTGGATTGGTAAGTAGTTTGGTTTAGAAATAAAGGCTACCGTAGCCAATGATGTGAATTTAGAAATCAATCAAGTGTATGTTACTTTATGACTATAACATGCACTTGGGTGATTTTAAGGGCTTTGAAATCTTTCTATGGAATGCAACTTTTATCTATATAGGGTGACTTTAAAAAGTACATACTGTGGCATTACTCAGTATCAGATATCAAGTCAATTACTCCTTAAATAAAATTCACATAATGCATAAATTTCTAATACTATCTGCATTCTTACTGATGTTGGGATGCCAATCACCCAAAAAAGAGGAAAATCAAACTCAAACTCAAACTCAAAAATCCGAGCCTTTTACAAAACTGACCACATTTGTTGACCAATATGTTCAGAGTACCCTCAAAAAAGGGCATATTAATTCTTTGGCGGTAGCAGTGTATAAAAATGGGCAAACCTATCATCATTATTATGGAGAGATAGACGAAGGAGCCAATAACCCACCCAACGATAGTACCCTATATGAAATTGCATCTATTTCAAAAGTTTTTGTGGGTTCTTTGGCTGCCAAGGCGGTTTTGGAAGGTAAAATTAGGGTAGACGATGACATCAGAAAGTATTTAGATGGTGAATACCCCAATTTGGTTTACAAAGGGACCCCAGTTACCATCAAAAACTTACTGACCCATACACTTGGTTTCGATACTCCCCCAAAGCTACAGGAGGTATACAAAAAAACGAAAGCAGGATATTATGAAAATCGGCCCTACGATTATAGTATGGACGACTTGCTGAGCGACCTTAAAAATGTAAAAGTCACAAAAAAGCCAGGAACCTTCTATGATTATAATAACGTGGGACCCGAGTTGGTGACTTATATTTTGACCAAGGTTTACCAACGTCCTTACAAGGCCCTGTTGTCCGCTTTTTTGATGGAGTTAGACATGAAAGATACGTATCTACAGGAATACAATCGTTATAAGAAACGAATATCCAATGGTTATGGAGAGGGTCGCAAGCGGGCTCCTTTAGATAAGAATCAGTTGTCGGGAGGGGCCTATGGTATTTTGGCAACCTTACCTGATTTAGTGAAATTTATGAAGTTTCAGTTGGAGAGCAAAGCTCCATTTGTGAAAGAGTCGGTTCGTTCTTTGTTCAAAGATGAGGAAGAACAGCTGGGTTATTTATGGGACCTGGGTTTTGCAAAAAAAGAAGGCTTTTATTATCTAAAAACAGGTACATCACAAGGTGTTCAAAGTATTGTCTTGGTGTGTCCAGATTCAAATTATGGGATGGTATTGGTAATGAATAATAGTTCGGAGGTCGCTACCAACGATTGGTTAAGTTTGTACAATAAAATTGAGTACGACCTCATTGAATATCCAAAAATTAATTTGTGGTCTACTGTAGCACCTAAGTTTATGGATGACCCCAAAGCAGCCATTGACAAATACCAAGCCTTGAAGCAGGATACAGCAACTTACTTTTCGTCTCCTGATTACCTCAACAAAGTGGGTTACGATCTACTGTTTAGCAAACAAGTGGAAAAAGCAATCAAGGTATTCAAATTTGCTGTTTCAGAAGCACCTGATGACGCCAATTCATATGACAGCTTGGGTGAGGCGTACTTTGCAGCTAAAGATTACCGTAAATCCAGAGAGAATTACAAAAAATCGTTGGAGCTCAATCCTAAAAATGACGCTGCAAAAAAAATGCTCTTGAAAATTGATAAACTATTGAAGTCGTAGCGTATATAACATACTCAGTCTTTGTGACGTTGGTGTTGCATTCAGCATCAACGTTACTCACCCATTACCCCAATTTATTATAGGTCATCAGCCAACGATCAGGAATATCGCCTCGACTGGCCTCTTGATAATCCTTATAGCTACAAGGAATGATCATTTTCTCAATATTGGTAGTCACTGTTTGAGGGTAGGGGACTTCCATCCACCATTTTTGAGTGACTTTGTGTTTGTAAAAGATGATGTTGCTGGAGTTATTCAGGCGAGAGACTACATATTTCATAAAGGCATTGCCATTGAAATCATTTTCCTGGTTGCGGTGATAATACCCCTCCACGAAATACCACACCATAGTCGCCACCAACGAAGCCGTTTGGGCGCGTTCGTCTACCGCCGGATTGTATTCATAAAACCCAATTGAACTGAGCTTTTCACTGAGCCCTGCATACCAACAAATCTGACAAGCCTCTTCGCCAGTAAGGCCAAAATTTTGGGCATTGCGGTTGCCTCCCGCATCACTCATTTTAATCGCGGTCAGGTCAAAACTCAGCATATCGGCATTGCGGACTACTGGCTCTACCTCGTTCAAATTATCTCGCATTTGCCCCACACTATAAGCGTCAAAATGGAGTTTTTCCAACGTGTCGAGCATTTTGGGAGAGTTCAGGTAGCTTTGGTAGCCTAAGTGGCTGTAAGTAAATAAATAATTGGGTTGATGGGTAAGTATCTTGTGTACGTGGCAAGTACTCATATCCTGCTCTTGAGCCTGTTCCATGTCTATACAAGCATCCACATTGACCAGGCTAATGACTCGGTTCAAGTTTTCGTAGGCCAAATATTGCCCCAAGGTGAGGTCATGGGATCCCCCCAAGATAACTGGAATAACCGATTGGCGAAGTAAAAATTCGCATACTTCGCGTAGACATAAATAGGTTTCGTCTAAACTGATGCCACTGCGTAAGTTACCTAAATCTACAATTTGGTATTGTCCTTTGCCTTTTTTTAGTCTATACAGTCGTTGTCGTATTTCGTTGGGTGCAGTGGCTACTCCTTGGTTGGTTTGGGTACCGCGCTCTTCGGCTACCCCAATGATGGCCAAGTGCTTCCCTTCCCATTCAATAGGGCCTTTGGTAGGTATGTGTACGTGTTCGTACCAGGTGTCAGTGCCCGAAATTCCTTCAAAAATAGTATCATTTAATGTATCGAAAAAGAGCGTGAAATCCATAATTAGGCAATGCTTCAAAAACGAAATATCGTAAATATACAAGGAGTATTGAACAACAAATATAGCTTTTATTGGTTACAAGGCGCAAGCCACCTGTCATAAGTTTAGAGCCGTTTATTTTACGAAAGTGAAATCACGAGCCTGAATCAAGGTACTGATGTTTAACTTATCCATTGAGGTTTTGTAGTACCCCTATAAAAGCTTGAAACATGGGTTGCAGCAATGCTTTGAGCTGTTGAGCCCGTTGGGGAGCATATTGGGTTTCGCTATCATCCATGTACAGAATTTTACTACGCTCGAGTTGCAAGGCATGCCGCTTATGGGCGGGCTGACCAAACGAACGGGTAATGTGCCCTCCCTTAAAAAGCGTATTGTGTTCTAGCGAGTAGTTGCCTGCCCCCAATGCTTGCAAGGCCGCTTTTATCAAATCTTGATGGGCTGATTTTTCGTCATTACTTCCCAGCAACAAATCTGGAAAAGCCTCAGGATGAATGGTAGATACCACTTGCTTGATAGAATGGGCATCGTATAATAATACATGGGCAAATTCCTTTTGTAGGTCATCCAACAAACTACTGATCTTCTGGTGGTAAGGTAGGTAATACTGTTCCAGGCGTCGTTGTACCTCAGTGTGGTCAGGAGGAGTACCTTGATAAATCGAAGCCCCTAGAAAATTGGTAGAAGGTGTCAGGGCAGTAATCACCCGCCCGTCATTGTACAAGGGAGTGCTCTCCGGATTACGATTGAGGTCGATGACCCAACGACTATAATGAGCCTTTATGAGGGTAATGCCCATAGCGGGGGCAAAATCGTACAAACGATCCACAAACCAATCAGTATCTTCGGGGTGCTCAATCAAGTCGGCTACGTATTGGTCGCGAATGTCGTCAGGAAAAGCCACTCCACAATGTGGCACACTAATGACAATGGGTACACGGGGAGCAGTGGGTTCAATAATTTGGTAAACCATCGTGAATAAGATTATTGGTTTTCAAATGCCAGAATTTGGCTTTTTAAGGCTTCAGGAACAGGAGCTTTTTGACGTTTGGTATAATCAAAACTCACAATGCGAGCAGTTCCTTTGGCGGCGATTTGTTGGTGTTGATGGCTTACCACGACGTATTCCATCACAAAACCAAATTCATAAAAACTATCTGGAAGCGTGCGGGTACCAATAGAGATGGTGTCGGGGTATATCAACGGAAATTTATAACGACAACTGGTCTCGGCCAAAATGGGGCCTATATCAGTAAAATTGGTAAAACCAACCGCATCGAAATATTGAATGCGCCCTGTTTCGAAATAACGAAAATAGACGGTGTTATTCACGTGAAGCGCCGCATCCATATCGCCCCAGGCCACTTGCTGCTCCACTATTACAGGATAATCTTTGAGTAAATCTTGCATTTAAATCAAGGGTTTGATGGCCAAATGGTTGTATGCCTGCACAATACACTGCACAATCATACAACCACCTGGCCTAACAATGAAGTAATACCTTTATTGAATTACGCCCAATTCCTTTCCAACTTCGGTAAAAGCTTGAATGGCTTTGTCAAGGTGCTCGCGTTCGTGTACTGCTGATATTTGTACGCGAATACGTGCCTGACCTTTGGGTACTACTGGATAGTAGAAACCAATGACATAAATGCCCTTGCTGAGTAGTTTCTCGGCAAATTGTTGAGAAAGTGGTGCATCATACAACATAATGGGTACGATAGGGTGCTCGCCTGGTTTGATGTCAAATCCGGCCGCAGTCATTTTTTCGCGGAAATATTTGGTGTTCTCTTCCAGTTTGTCACGCAAGGCAGTGGTTTCGGTCAACATCTTGAAGACCTCGATAGAAGCCCCGACAATGGCTGGTGCCAGCGTGTTTGAAAACAAGTAGGGACGAGAACGTTGGCGCAACATCTCGATGATTTCTTTTTTTCCAGAGGTAAATCCACCCGAAGCACCGCCCATGGCTTTGCCCAAGGTACCAGTAATGATGTCTACTCGATCCATTACCCCCCGAAATTCAGGTACTCCTCGTCCGGTTTTTCCCATAAAGCCGGTAGAGTGGCATTCGTCAGTCATTACCAATGCCTTGTATTGGTCGGCCAAGTCACAAATCTTGTCCATTTGGGCAATGGTGCCATCCATAGAGAATACCCCATCGGTAACAATGATGCGATGACGTAAATGTTGGGTTTCTTTTAGTTTGGCTTCCAAATCGGCCATGTCATTATGTTGATAGCGAAAACGTTGGGCTTTGCACAAACGTACTCCGTCAATAATGGAGGCGTGGTTCAATTGATCAGAAATAATGGCATCTTCAGGACCAAAAAGTGGTTCAAAAACTCCCCCGTTGGCATCAAAAGCCGCTGCGTATAAGATGGTGTCTTCCATCCCAAAAAACTCAGAAATACGACGTTCTAATTCTTTATGGATATTTTGAGTCCCACAAATAAAACGTACTGAGGCCAATCCAAAACCGTACTGGTCTAAGGCATCCTGAGCCGCTTTGATAATGCGAGGGTGGTTGGCGAGTCCTAGATAGTTGTTAGCGCAAAAATTAATGACTTCTCCCGCTTCATCAGTCGTAATGTCAGCGGTTTGCTGAGAAGTAATGATGCGTTCTGCTTTGTATAATCCAGCCGCTTTGATCTCAGCCAGTTCCTTTTCCAATACAGGTTTAAGCGTTTCGTACATAATGATTGTGTCTGTTTGTAATAATATTTTTGCTCTCTATGAATTCAATTACTAAATGGTGCTAAGGTACAAGAAATTCTTGGTTTTTAGAATGGGTGTGTTGCTCTATTGTTCCGCCTTCGGCTCATTGTTAAATGGTTGCGCGAAGCGCTATGGTAATTATTGATTGTTGATGATTAATTTTTGATTAACTGAGCCTTGGCGAGCTGAGCTAATTGTACCGCTTTGCGCTACTATGGACCATTGACTGTGGACTATGGACTTTAGAACTAAAAAAAGCCTAAATTTGCGTTCTGCTTGAATAATAGATACAGAAATGGACAATAAAATGATGTATACTGCAGTGTTTGAACCCGCCCCACATGGTGGATTTGACGCTCACATTGAAGAAGTGCCCAAAATCACGGCTCAAGGGGCTAAAATAGCTGCGATTAAAGAAGATTTACTGGGAAAACTGGCTGCACATCAAAAGATAGCAGTTGAAAACATTGCCCTGAAAATCTCGGTGAGGGTAGACATTAACTTCTAACCACTCCCTCATTCCAGGGGAGTAGCGGTAGGTTATTGCCCCAAAATGACCCATAAACTTTTTTTTGATGCAAGCCCTCATTCAAAACAAACGCGCCTTGTACCTCATTTTTGGGGTGACTATTTTCAATTTATTACTAAACAATTGGTCTATTTCGCTTTGGGATCAGGACGAATCGGCCTATGCCGGATTTGCCCACAATATGCGCAAGACGGGCAACTGGGTAGTACCCGAGTTTGATTGGTCGGAGCCCCATCGAAAGACACCGCTTCATTTTTGGGCTATAGCCGGATCTAACTGGTTATTTGGTGAGAACGAATTTGCGACCCGTTTCTCGAGTGTGATGGCTTTGCTATTGTCAGGATTGCTGTTGTTTTTGATGGGTAAAAACCTCTTTGGGCGAGACACTGCTTTGCTGGCCGCCCTGTTGATGTTGGGCTCGTTGTTTTTACCCACCTTAGCCAAAATTGGCCTTACTGATGCAGCATTGCTGTTTTTTGAAACCGGAGCGGCCCTGGCTTTGCTCAATTTTATGCAAACCCGAGCCTGGAAGTGGACCCTGCTGCTATGGTTATTTGTAAGTGGGGGAATCATGGTCAAAGGCCCCCCGGTGCTCATCTTGGTGATTGGCATGTCAGGCATGCTGTTTTTATTCCATCCCAAACGTTGGCGGTTGGTACATTTACATCCGTGGTTTTTTATCCCATTGGCTTTACTGCCTTTGTATTTATGGGGCAATGCCGCTTGGGAAGCCGACGGAGGAGTGTTCATTACTTGGTTGATTGATTGGTACATCCTGAAGCGGGTGAGTGGCAATGTATTTGGACAAACCGGCCCTCCTGGTTACTTCTTTGTCGTATTTTGTATCGCGTTTTTGCCTTGGTTGATGTACTTTTTCAAGGGTTTGGGCGACTTATTCAAGCATTGGCGTCAGCGCAAAAACGAAAACTACTATTGGTACATGTTGGCCTGGTTGAGCGCGGGTTGGTTTGTATATGAGTTGGTTTCCAGTAAGCTGCCTTCTTATTCGTTGGGCGCTTATCCGGCAGTGGCTCTGATCATTTCCCGAGAGATTTTACGGGTAAAAGGCCAAGACTTTGCCCAATTGAAAGTGCTTCGGGTGGGTTTATGGATTTACCTGGTATTGGCCTTACTTATTGCGGTGGCTTTGGTAGTAGCAGGTATCTTATTTCTTGATACTTTAGGCTTGATTACGGCTTGTGTAGCGGCCATCGTATGGGGAAGTTTTTCTGTTTATAATTTTAGAAATTACCGCCAAGGAAACACCGACAAAGCCTTGCAGGGAAGCCTCGTCAGTAGCTTGGTATTTGTATTTTTAGCTTGGGGATTTTTGGTGCCTTCGTTGGATGCCAAGCGCTCGGCCACTCGCCAAGTAGCCCAAGTGATTGGCAACACGACTCCCAAAGGGGTAAAAGTAATTTTGGCTCACGAGTTTTTGCCCTCTTTGCCTTTTTATATGACGACGGTGGATCGCGATTACGAAGTCCTCAGTCCCTATAATTTCCTCAGAGATAAAGACTATCTCTACCTTAAAAAGCGTTACGAAGAAAAACAGAAAACCGTAATCGTGCTCAACGAAGACATGTACCTGCGTTTTAGAGCCTATATGAACGAAATACTTTGCTACAATTGCCCGTATGATTTTCGGGTGCCTTCCACTTGGGCTTATTATGCCAACTTGCCCAATTCGGTCTTTGCCAAAGTAACATCGGTAGAAGGCCTTATTACCGACAAAACCCGACCGGAACGATATTGGGTAGTGTATAATTGGAAGTAGAAATTATTTGATTATCAGTACTTTACACCTGACAGGTTTTCAAAACCTGTCAGGTGTTTTTTATGAATGGTACAAGGGTATAATAGGTTTATACATCTTTTTTTACGAACAACTATATTGTAATTTTGATCTGAATGATACAATAACCGTAAATTATTCGCTGCAATTTAGAGTTTTGCCTTCGATAAAAAATAGTAGGTTTAGCCTAATTGTATTTCGTCTTTAAAAATGCTGGAGAAAAAAGTACGCATCATAAATGTGTACCAGACTTGAAAAATAAAATCTCGTTGTGTGTATAAAAACGTACATTTAAGGGATTATAAGTTGAACAACATCGCGAGGTCCTCCTCTTTTGCCTTCAGTTGCTCTAGTTTCTTGTACTCCTTGCGAACCACCACCGACAAACTTTAATGATCCCCTAGAACTGACTTTCCGCATGTGTGTTTCTAAAAAACACTAATTAGCTAACACTTTGTT
>CALDJV010000852.1 GCA_937899305.1 uncultured Cytophagaceae bacterium | reverse complement strand
GTGTTAGTAGCACCTACAAAACGCAACTGTACTCGTTTGCCACGGAAGGCGTTCAAGCTAATGCTTTCTGAGATCCACTCTGGTCCTTGGTTACCAGATCTTCCCCAAATGGCGGTCCAAGACGCCCCATTGTCCATACTAATTTCAAGATTCAATGTTCCTGTTTTGAAAGGAGCATTCATGAAATACTTAAAGCTGAAAACTGGGTTACTACCATCGGCCAAGTCAAAACAAGGCGAAGTAAGAATAGATGGGAAGAAAGGATTTCCTCTCCAAGGATGTACATACGCATAACGCTCACCCTCGATGGCATCAGGAGCGATGTTAGGGTTGGTGTACTCTCCTGGCTTGATAGACACCCAACGCAATCCTTTGCTGTTGGTTTGGGTCCAGTCGCCCAATTGGTTTTCGAAACCTTGGGTATAAGGATAAGCCGCGATGCCATTGTCACAAGCTACGATAGAGTTATCGATACAGAAAGTCGTTCTGGCTTCGCTTCCAAAAGCCGACTCAGAAATAATCACTTTGCCACCTATGCTCAAAGTATAACCACCTGGAGAGAAGATACCATCACCGAATGAATCTCTCATAATAAAGGTATACTGACCATCAGGCAAGTTAAAATCCTTAGAAATTGAAGAACGATCTGGATTTGCTGTGGTATACTGCTCAAAGTCTATGATAGAATCATTTGCATTTCTAAGTTCCCAAGATACTTCTTCAGGGAAGTTGTCAAAAGTAATGTCTAACTTCAACTGTCCTTGCTGGCAAATCTCAGGCTCACCCAAGAATATATCATCAAAAGCGATATCAGCCGTTGAACCAGCTTTGGTCAAGCGGTTAAATCTCAATTGAACACTTTCGTTGAGGTACTGAGCTAGGTTTACTTGTACCGCATTCCACTCTGTTCCTTGGTTTCCTTTTTGTACCCAAATGGTTTCCCAAGTTGTTCCATTGTCTTTACTAATGTCAAGACTTACTCCACCTGGCTCATAAAAGCTTTCGAGGTGATATTGGAAGCTAAATACTGGGTTAGCCAAACCTTGCAAGCTAAAACAAGGAGAAAGCAAGACGGCTTCCATTTGCTTATGACCAAAACCAAATTTGCGCGTGGCGTAAGCATAAGAAGTTCCCTGAGCAGCACTATCTGGACCAGTATGATACGCTGGAGTAGAACCGCTGGTAGTTTTCCACTTGATCTTCTTGCTGTCCATTGGAGTCCAATCGCCAAAGCCATCCTCAAAACCTTGAGTGTAAGGATACGCAACGATTCCATTTAAGCAGAAAGGACTGTTGGGAGTGGTTACAGTCAAAGGCTCGCTAAAAGCTGATTTGTTACCAGCAGCATCACGGGCTCTTACCGTAAACTCATATTCAGTCAATGGAACTAGCTGAGTCAAGGTAACCGAAGTACCACTTACAATGGTAGCCAATTCACCATTTTGGTATACTTCATAACTGATTACTCCGATATTGTCAGTAGAAGGCTCCCAATTCAACTGTACAGTACTGTAAGTAAGGTTCGAAGCTGTCAACTGGGTAGGAGCAGATGGTGCAATGCTGTCAGGAATCGCTGAACCAATTCTAAAAGCAGCCACTCGGCTACGACGCAACAAGCTGGCATCAGGTCCTTTGAAGTATTCACCAATATGCCAGAATGTAAGGTCATCGGTAGGATCAATTGTCAACTGTGCGTAATCTCCATAACGACCATCACCGCGGTTTTCGGTTCCGTCACCATCTACAATTACATTTTCGCCGAAAGTCATCAATCCAGCAGGATCACTAGCCAAACGTCCAGTATAACGAAGTGAAGTATTTACTGTAGTACTTACAATGGTATAACCCAAACCAATGTTTCCTTGGCTATCCATCATAATACTACCGCAGTAAGCATTGTGGCCATCAGGTTGTACATAAGTACCTTCCTGGTGAATGGTCCAAGGTTGACCATCAGCAGTTTGACGTAACTCATACCAGCGAATTCCAGCCTGGGTATCGTTTCCGCTAATGTCTATCACAAAGTTGAGCACTACTGAGTTGTGGGTGCCAAATCGACGATAGTTGGTCATGTACATCATAGTAGCTTGAATTGCATCCAGGTTAGGACCACTGCCGGGTTCATCCAAGTTCTGGAACGAACCACCGTTAAATACACCATCAAATGGAGTAGTATCTAACTCTTGAGCAGTAGAAATGCTAGAACTGGTAGGGTTGGCCCAATCTACAGTAGTAGTCCAGATCTTAAGGTGATCGCGATCTACTCCTGCCCATCCATCATCTTGCATGTAGATGATTTGGTGTCCCACTCCTCGAGGTGGCAAAGCAGTACCGGTAGCGTTGAATCCACCTGGGCTGTAAAAACCGTTGGTGCTTACTCCAGGCAATGGAAAACCAATGATTTGAGCCTCTTCTCCCAACAACATTTTGTCTCTTTCCAAGGCAAATACTACCTGACTGGTAGCTGCACTATTTTGGTCTTTGTTGGCCGTAATGTAGTAGCCATCACTCCAAATAGACATTTTTTCGTAATCAGGGAAAGTACCCGTGTTGAAACGATATGTAAACCAACCATCGTTTACAGGATCGGCGCCCTGACAAACTGCAATCAAAATACCGTTAGGGGTATTACTAAATTGCATGATAATGAAACGATTGGCAAAGTTATCGTATATCACGATAGGATCTCCCAGGGTTTCTCCTGGAAACAAGGTAGCCAATGAAGCCTCAGGTACCAATACGTTTCCGGCGCGGTCTAAAATACCAAAACCAGAGTTAAAAGCATAAACGTAGTGGTTGGGGCCAATGGCTCCAGTGGGGTCATTCAAAACAGTACCTCGGTGGGCATCAAAATTAGCAATAGGAGCAATAGAACGACTTGTTCTACGGTTGCGCTGTTGACGGAAATAATCAAGTTGCTTTTCTTTCAACTTGTCAATCCCGCCTTGAGGCAATCCCTTGCCAGGAATGTGTGTGTTTTGACCGCGTCTTTTTGGAGGAGCTTTATGCGCCTGACCATTGGCTGAGATGATGTTACCCATCGAACTCAACGCAGGTATTTTACGCACATACTCGTCCTTTCCGTGGTAGTTAGATTTCTGGGTAACTTTTTGGGCATACACTCCCAAGCTACTACCCAAAAATAGTAGTAAAATTAAACTAAGGGTATTTAACTTCATAAGTGAAATATAAATTTAGTGGTTAATTATTCGAAAGCTGAGTTTAAGAACGGACTCCCATTTTTTATCTGGAGTCATAGCATAATTTCACTTATTACCTTTAAACCTTAAAAAATTAATATTACCCTGATTTTCAATACCTTAGCAGTGCGTATTATTAGATTATTTTAGTAATCTTATATATGATTGTCCTAATTTGGCTGCATATATAATAGATTTTTTTGAGCAAACAAAGATTAATAGTCGTTTATATGAACATAAATATTGATTTGACGATGCAATTTTTAGTATTGACATACCTTGGCTTCTTTTCATAGCTCATCCTCCATCAATGGCCAACCCAATCTGTTGGAGGTCATCCAGGCCTTATCAAATAAATTGCATTATAAACCCATTCCTTTATGCTATTCTATCCTACCCAGGCAATTCCTCCATATACCTTTTCGACATAGATTGACATATTTATTTCGTAACATTTATCCTACATTTGAACCAATAATTCAACGGCTAAATATACTTGACGCCAACAATGAGATCTTTAATTTTTCATAACATTCAAACCAATTATTATGATGTCAACTTTTGGAATAAATATTCAAACACTAGGAAGTGAATACCCAAGACTCTCCTGGGCAGAAATCTTCAGTATGGCCATCGAGAAGTTAGCTAACATCCGGGTTGGCGAAAAATCCTATACTGGTGGAGTCATCTATATTCCCAGAGGCCATTACAAAATGGGAGGTAGTCTGGAAATAAACTCTCGCCATCTATTTATTGAGAGCGGCTATGATCTGGCATCTATCACTATACAAGGTGAAGGTACTTTTAGTACTATTTTAGACTTTGGAGGAGAGAACGCTTCAATCCTCATAAAAGGAAAAAACGATGAAAAAACCAACGTTACGTATATCAGGTTGAGAGATTTCACTGTACAAAACTCAGCCAAAAGTAATATTATCGTAGGAGAATCCACCCGTGGTGTGGCCAATCATATTGAACTTACCAACATTCGCTCTAACAAAGCAGGTGAAGATGGTATTCGGTTCAATAATGCGTTTATGATTAGTCTGCGAGGAGTGTTTGCTCAAGGTAACAAATGCCATGGCATCTCCTTCGAAGGGGGCATCAATACTTCAGTAAATGCTTCCAACTGTTTTGCCGCAGGTAACGAATGGAGTGGTTGGTCAGTGAATGATGTAACTTATTCTTCTTTTGAAGCCTGTGGAGCCGATCATAACTGGGCGCATGGATGGTACTTCAAAAAAATCCGTAATGGCTCGATTAAGGTCATCACTTGTGGTGCAGAACACAATGGCCGCGCCGGGTTTGGGGTTGAAAGTGACAAGAAGCAACCGTCAATAAACGTAATTTTTGAAGGTTGTTTGGCTACTATGAATAACGATAAAAGCAAGATAAGCAAGCAAGAAGACTCGCTGGAAAAAATAACAAAAGACGATAAAGTAAACTACCCCAACTTATTATGGCTATATTCAGATGGATGCCCCGCTTCTGCAATCATCAAGGCTTGCTCGAGTACTCATATTCGTAAAGATTCACCAAAAGTAGCCGTGCTCGCTATGGGAGACAAGGCCACTCTTATTGATGATGGCAATCATTACTTTTACAATAAAAATGGCAAGCAAGAAATAGTATTAGATAAAGGGGTAACCCACAAGGTGGTTCAATACAAGGAGACCAAAAGCATCACAATTCCATAAACACCTCTCTACAGATTGTATAAGCTATGGTCTCATCATACTGTTTAAGCCAACTCTTATTTTATAATAAGTTGTATCATACCTAACCAGTTTTGAAAATCTGTCAATTATAAACACCGATAAAATAGGGGCTTGTTAAACAAAACTTGGCATTGCTTCATTTATGAAACCACTTCTTACGTCCGAAAGTGCTTTATCTGAGTATATTGATCAACTTTTCTATTTCGCCTACACTCGTAGCCGGAAAATTCGCAATCCTGATTTGGGTGGTTTTATGTTTGCCGTAGCCACTCCCAATGACCATGTTGTGATCGGCTGCTTTTTGGATCATTTCGGCGGCATCTCCTTGAGTGTTCGCTACCACTACCACGTCGGAACGATGAGCGGGGTTTTGAACAAACGCGTCTAACCCTGTTATGTTTTCTATGGCATTGTACAGTAACTGGGCCTTTTGACTAGTGGCTTCTCTTATTTGTCTCATCCCTTGGTGGAGCATGTCTTGGGTAACTTTGCTCAACAAGTAAATACCCAATACGTTGGGAGTAGATGGGGTTTGAAACTTCTCGAAGTACTTCCACAAATTGGTAAGACGATGGTAGGTCCCCGTGACTTGACCTTGGCTTTCTAACTGTTGGGCTTTCTCTAAGCAACGCCGATTGACCAACCATACCCCCAAGCCTGCGGGCAAACCAAAGGCTTTTTGTACCGAAAAATAAGCCGCATCTATTTTGGTAAAATCCAAGGCTGGAATGGGCGCCGAAGAAACCATATCTACCACCAATAATTTGTCGGGGTAACGGTCTTTGAGGGCGTGAATATCGGCTACTGGCATGCTTACCCCAGTACTGGTTTCGTTGTGGGTCACGCAAATCATTTCCACGTTGCGCGCTATATTTATATGAGCAGGGTCAAACCCTTGCCCCCAGACAGCTTCGTGCAGATGCGGTATTTTTTGAAGCAATAACGCAAAATCATAAAAACGCCGGGAAAAGGCGCCATTCACCAAATGGAATGTTTCCTGAGCCACACAGTTTTGCAACAAACGTTCCCAGACTTCGGTGGCTGATCCAGTAAATAGTACTGCATAATCTTCGGGTAATTGAAAGATCTCTCGGATGTTTTCATACGTTTGTTGATAGATGGCCTGAAAGGCAGCACTGCGATGCGAAATGGAAGGAATTTGTTCGGCAAAAGCTACCTGAGTATGTTGGGCTACCGTAGGGTAAATGGCCGCTGGGCCTGGGGTAAAATATGTTTTTGGGTTCATAGGGTTCACATTATGTACAGTTGTTACCCACCAATGAATTTCGCACCTTGTGTTGTGATTCAAAGTTGGGGTAAGTTAAATTAATTTAGGAAGTCGCGAACGTACGCAAGTAGCCGCGATTAATCAATTATGATGGGTAAAATTTATGAGCACAACCTGGATTTTGCGTCGCTTCACGTAACAATGGGGCATACCACGCTTATAAGAACAAGAGGTAAGAGATGGTCTTATCATAAATATCAATGAAAAAGCCTTGGCATAATGTATTAACAGTTTGGTAGGTTTATGTGTTATAAGTGATAGGGCTGCATTTGCACGCAAATCAATTATTTGCCAGGCTGTAAAAGTCAATCAATTGAATATTGGTTAAATTTTTTGTTTATGATAAAGACCCTCGACGAAAATTTCTGGAGTGATCGCTATGCTACCCAAAAAACAGGTTGGGATGTAGGCATCATCACTCCTCCTTTGAAGAACTATATTGATCAATTAGAAAATAAAGATTTGAACATTTTGATTCCAGGAGCAGGCAATAGCTACGAGGCAGAGTACCTGCACCAGCAAGGTTTTCGCAGTGTAACTGTAGTAGACATTGCTGAAGCGCCACTCGAGAATTTCAAAAAACGCTGCCCTGACTTTCCCGAACATCATTTGCTCCATTTAGACTTTTTTGATTTGGATGGTCAATATGACCTCATTTTTGAACAAACTTTTTTTTGCGCGCTGGTACCTGACTTGCGCACGCAATATGTGCAGCAAATGAAACGATTGCTACAACCAGGGGGTAAATTGGTCGGGGTGTTGTTTTACAATTTATTTTTGGACGGCAATGGCCCTCCATTTGGGGCTACTCCCCAAGCATATCAAAGTTATTTTTCGCCTCATTTTGAGCTTAAGCATTTTGCTGAATGTTACAACAGTATCAAGCCTCGCCAAGGAGCCGAGTGGTTTATCAATTTGCAGGCTTAAAACTCTGACTTTCAAATGATTACTTGGGAGTTTGGTCATATTTAAAACGTAACATTGGCAAACAAGCTACAAAAACGCCAAATATAACCGCAGCGGCAAATAGAAACGTCACTGCTCCCAAGCTACTGTAAATAAAACCACCCACGATCAATCCAATGATGCTCGCCAAGCTACCAAAACTATTGGCAATTCCTTGCACGTAGCCTTGGTACTGGGGTGGGGGAATTTTGGCCAAAATAGACAAAAACGAAGCCCACATGAGGCCATTGCCTACGGCAAAAAACAAGGTAGCCAAGTAAGACAGGTATACATTACTGGTACTGATCAGAACGAATTGAAAACCCAGGATAAAGCTTCCAACTACCACCAGTTTTTCGTCGGATACCCGCTTGGACAAATAGCTCAGCAATGGACCATTGACCAGTACCATGAGCCCTCCCAGAACAGAAAAAAACATCCCCAACTCGAGTATGTTCCAGTTGAGTCCAGCTTTGCTGACGGCGTGCATCGGAAAAGCCGTATAAAAGATATTGAAGCCCAAAAATATCAGAAAATACAGCGCAAACATGTAGGGCAAGTGTTTAATCTTTAGGATGTCTTTGAGTTTTGCGTTGTTTTCGTCGGCTGGATAGCCCTCTTTGTGTTCTTCTTTTTGTTCTTCAGTTAGGGCTTTTTCCACGTCATCTTGTTGGGCGCGGGTTGCTATGGGTTCAGATTTAGACTCGGGTAAGTACTTGTAAATGATCCACAAAGCAATGAGCGATATGAGTATGGCTGCCAATACGGGTATGATTTCGCCAAACTGGGTGGCTCCCAGCACTCCCGCCAAAATAGGCCCAATGATAAACCCCATGTTAGATGAAGCTGATAGTTTGCCAAAATTGGCTTTGCGGTTCGTTTCATCCGAAATATCAGCCAGATACGCATTGGCTACCGACACATTTCCACCAGTGAGGCCATCGAGAGCTCGCGCCACAAAAAGCACCAACAAGGGAATCGTGATACTAAAAACCCCTAAGGTATTGATCTCTAATTTGGCCAGGGTATGAATGGGTATAAGCAATGCAAACAAAAATATAAACCAGGAAAATAAAGTACCTGCCTGGCTCAATAATAAGATTTTGCGTCGACCATGTTTGTCAGACCATCGCCCCAAAACGGGTGCTCCCACCAATTGAAAGGCCGGATATATGGACCCCAACACTCCGTAAATCACCGCGTTACCACCAAATTTGGTAACCAAAAAGACTAAAAATGGCAGAATGATACTATAACCCAAGGTACCCACAAAGTTGACTACCAAGAGCGGAAAGATAGAGGTAGGCTTCCGAGAAGAAGCGGTGTTGACAGACATATTTTTATTTTAAAAATCCAAAATGGTGTTATAAGTCGTAGGTTATAACAAATTTACATGGATTTATGAGGGAAAAAAATTTACCAATGCCACTTGATCGTTTCCTTTTTTGTCCTACGATCAATTCACGATCGCCGTAGCAACGTCTTGTTTACTTCTGGTCAGAAAATTAGGTTATTTGGGGTGCCTCACAAACAGGTTAAAGACCTCAGATATTGAGTATATCGACTGGTGGCAAGTACTTGGTACTGGCAGGCTTTTTTTTGGGGATCTTTCATAACTTGCAAATATGAGAACCTCACACCTTGTAATTAAAACACTGTTAATCAGATATTTAAAACAATTTTTTATTCATTTTTCAGGGTAAGTCAAACATTATCTAAAAAACTTGGTTGTATATTTGAGTTTGTTAAATAGCTTTAAACCTGTTTTAAACCCAACACATTGTTATCTACAAATACAAATATATCAACGAATGAGGAAGAGTTGGTCAAATTGCTCAAAAGCAAAGACAGGCGAGGTTTTGCTATACTCTATGATCGGTATTCTGGTGCCTTGTATGGGGTGATCCTTAAGGTTGTAAGAGTGGAAGAAATTGCCCAAGACGTTTTACAAGATAGTTTTGTAAAAATTTGGAAAAAAGTACAACACTACGATTCAACAAAAGGTACTCTTTTTACTTGGATACTTAACATAGCCCGAAATACGGCTATTGACAAAACCCGATCAAAGGCTTATAAACAGCAAATAAACGTGCTGGATATAGACAAGGGGGCTACCGTTATGGCATCTAATCAGGACAATAAATCTAAGATAGACTACATAGGGGTAGACAAAGAAGTAGCAAAACTAAAGCCCGAGTACCAACAGGTCATCGATTACATTTATTTCAAGGGCTACACTCATTCCGAAGCCGCCGAAGCCTTAGAGCTTCCGCTGGGTACGGTAAAGACCAGGGTCAGGATGGCCATTAAAGAATTAAGAAAATTAACATAGTAATAACTTGGATATACAAGCTTACATATCGTCAGGAATCATAGAAAACTACGTGCTGGGCGCTATCACATCTGAAGAAAGCGCCGAAGTAGAACGACTGGCCGATGAGTATCCGGAAATACAGCAAGAAATTGAAGCCAATAAACACGCATTGTTGGCCTATGTGCTGGAATTTGAACAAGAGCCGCCAGCTCATATAAGAGATAAGGTATTGGACAAACTTGATCAACTGGCTCAAGAAGATAACATAACAGGTGACATGGATGATGCTGCTACTATTGAGCGGGAAATAGCCCAAATACAGCAAAACCCAGTCAGAAGATTGTTTCCATTCAAGACTTATCTCATTGCGGCTTCTTTTGTGTTACTGGTAGCGAGTATCAGTGCCAATGTATACTTTTACAGCAAATGGAATGAAACCAGAGATGATCTTAGATCGGCACTATTGGACAGACAAGTAATGGCCAGTCAACTTAAGGTAAAAGAAACCAAGGAAGCTGAAATGGGGGAAGAGTTGGCCCTGATGAAAAGCCCTCGGGTAGCTTCGGTGAAATTGACTGCCGTAAAGGGAAAACCTATTTGTTCGGCTAAAATTTACTGGGATACCAATTCTAAGTTTGTATACATTGATGCCAGCGATTTGCCGGAACCTCCCAAAAATAAACAGTACCAGTTGTGGTACATAGATGGTGAAAATGTAGTAGATGCGGGGGTGTTTGATATGGGCAATAAAGCAGGTAAATTGCAAAAATTGAAGCTGGTACCCAATGCCCAGGCTTTTGCGGTGACTTTGGAAAGGTATGGAGGAGTACCAAAGTCTGAAGGAGATATGTATACTTTTGGCAAAATGGCCAGTATGGTAGACAATCAGAATTAAGCGATTTTAAATTTATATTTATATGAAAGGGATGCACTTCAATGCGTCCCTTTTTTTAATCCAAAAAATTTAGCTTTTACGCTTCAACTACTTGTCCATACTTAAGTCATAATATCGTAGCTTTTGATCTCGATGCCAGTGCCCCACATAAAAACCGACATTTGGTTTTTAGTTTCATTGGCCTCTATCTTTACTTTGAGGCCTTCTACTTCTAAAGTTTTGGGCATATTGCTAGGACGCCATTTTTTACCATCAGCACCAATAATACCCCAGAATCCAGGTCCTATGTGTTGAAATACTACTTTTCCAGTGATTGTCATAAGGTTATGTTTTTTTTAGTAACGCGTTCGCAATAACTGTCCGATTTAGTTTTATCCCTCTTCGCTACACTTCGTTGCTTTTATTGCCCGTAGCCCTGCTACGAGCGCAAAAAGCGCCTCATTTAGCTTTGAGTGATTTCACTAGAATCTCGACACTTATTTTGAAAACGTTACTTAGTAAGTAGAGCCAACTCGACTCCAGCAATTAGGTGGGCACTAATATAAGAAGGTTTTCTGAATAACACGACGCTCAAGGAAGCCTGTAATACTTTGATAGTTTACCTCAATACACTCAAATCAAGTTCAAAACCGGGCAATACCGGGTCCCCCGAAACTTTTTGGTCAAAACCCTTGACTTCGATGATCGCTTTTTGAGGTTGATATATGTACACGACCTCCTCTTCCGGGTCAATCAACCAACCCAACTGTACCCCATTGTGGATCCAATCCTGCATTTTGGCTTGTAGGGTAGCTACCCGATCATGCTCCGATTTGAGCTCTATGATAAACTCGGGGCACAGATGTCCAAACTTTTTACGTTCGGCTTGGGGCAGTGCATCCCAACGCTGCTGAGAAACTACCGCTGCATCGGGGGCCAATACTGAGCCATCGGGCAAGGTAAACCCTCCGTTGGAATCAAATACTCTTCCATACTTCGTCTGTAAGTTCCACACAAACAAGTACCCATTGATATCACTATTTCTACCACTTGTTTCTAGTCCGGTTGGAGTCATGGCAATGATTTTTCTTTCTTTGGTTCTTTCAAATTTGAGGGTGCGGTTTTGCTGACAGAAACGAAAAAAGGCTTCGTCACTCAGGGGTGTATCGTTTCCTAATTGAATTTGCAAACGGGAAATACCGTTGAGTTCGGCAAAATTAATGTTTGTAATCATGCGCAATTTGGGCTTTTGAATCAATATACGAAATAATAAGAGGAAAATGAATTGGGAAAACAAGAAAACCGCCTACCCACATTTGAACGATTTAGCTTACACTTTGCATCATATGTCCAATCAATTTTTACCTTCAATGCCTTTATTTGGATCTTCAAATCAGTTTACGTTTTACTGTTGATCAAAACATACACTCATGAAAAAATTGGTTGCTATTCCCTTATGTTTTTTGGCTTTTTATTCATGTATATCAATCCAAGCAATGGGACAAAGTCTCTCTGAATTGAAGAAAAAGTTTCAGAAAACCAAAAATGACTCCTTATTTATTTCGAATTTTTCAGACGTACCTTACGAAGTAATTAAGTTAAAACCTTCGGTGAGGAAATTTAAAATCGTAGAAGGCTTGTTTGACGCTCCTATTGGGAAGGTAATGGTATTTGGTGATCGTAGTCAAATTTATTTGACCAAAGTCATCAAAGCAGATATGGAATCAAACGAACGGGTTGCCGCCCACCACGTAAAACTTCTAAAAGGACTCACTTATGCCACTGGTAAGTCGGGAGATTATGACATACGAATACCAGCTCGCTGGCGAAAAGCCCCTGATAACCAGGTCAAAGCCGATGTGTTACTTTATAATATCCTCGATCCAAGAACCAATCTGAATATTCATCTTACGAAAAATCAGGAGTTACTGAAAAATACTACGATAGAAAAGTTTAGACTACAGTTGATGATCATGTATCCAGTATTGAACGTCACTTATTCTGAAACCAAAACCATCGGTAAGCATTTTGGTTTTTACCTCGAACTCGCTTATTGCCCTGATCCCAGCATTTTTGGCCAAATTTTTACGTTTGAATATAAAAAGAAAGCCTATATAGTGACCATGAAAACACAAAAGAAACAAAAAGATTTTATGAAAGGGTTCTTTACACGCATGATTGAAGATATACGATTTAAAACAAAATAGGCAGGTATTTGTGACAAAAATTTAGGTGTGTGAGTTGATGCCTGAGTGGGTTTACCACCAATACGACTCGATGCTTTTATGGGAGGTACAAAAAAATAGGCAAGTTAGAAACCAACTTGCCTATTCACCCAATTATATTACACAATGTATATATATCCCTAATGCATTTATTTTCTCATTAGATGCTACAAAGGTAAAGGAGCGTTCCCAAATAAAATTCTGTTTCATAACTTTTTTTTCATTTTTCAAACATTTTTTTGTTAATTTTGTCACTAACCTATAACTTATTGTACTTTTCCTCGATATCAAAATTAAACCTCTACAAATCAACATTTTACACAAGCATAACAATTCACAAAGGTGCCCAATTTTATACTTTAATTTGTTTTTCCGTTTAAAAACAATGAAATCGAAACACAAAAAACAAAATTTTATTCTGAGCCACTTGTTTTAAGACTGTCCACTCTCCTACTACCCTCAAGTTACCTGAAAATCCGCTAAGATCCTCACGATATTGGTGTGCTAAGTACCATTGCCCTTCTCTTACAAAAAGCCTGTATTTACTTACATATAAGTTCAGATTTGTTGCCTGCCAAGATAAAAAAGGCTAACTTTGCGCCTTAATTTTGGAGATTTTACCCAAAATCAAGCATTTTTGATCCCCTTTGAGGATTCAAAAAAAGAAGGAAAAGTGTAGAAGCAATGCCATTAGTGAGCGGCAAGCATTTTGATTAAGAGGCATATTGCCCAAAAAATCA
>CALDJV010000851.1 GCA_937899305.1 uncultured Cytophagaceae bacterium | reverse complement strand
ATGATTTTTTGGGCAATATGCCTCTTAATCAAAATGCTTGCCGCTCACTAATGTAATTTGTTTATTTCAGATCAGAAAAAACCGATACTATCTTAACTATAGTTGATACTATTTTAACCTACACGTAAAAACAGCCTATTTTCAAGAACTTTTTTACCTTTTCCATTGTTTTAAAAGGTTGATTTCACGCTTTACACCCATTCTTAGAATAAGACAAAACCTTTCCTCAAATATTGCTCGTTAAACCAATATTTCTTCGGGCAGTAATATGTATTATAACATCCGTATTTTGTATAATTCAAAATCCAGTAGGTATCAGATCTTTGTAGGGTAATTTAAACCGAACCAAAGATGATAAAATCAAAAAAAGTATTATTGACCGGCATTACCGGATTTGTAGGCTCACACACTGCCATTCAGTTATTAGAAAAAGGCTATGAAGTAATAGGTACACTTCGCAACAAACAACGCCAAAATTCTATTGAGCAAGTCATTCAAAAACACACTAACCAAACCAACCTACTGAGTTTTGTGGAAATTGACTTGGGAGCTCCCCTGGAAAAATGGCAAAAAACGATGCAAGGCGTAGATTATGTATTACACATTGCCTCTCCTTTTCCAACTAAATTGCCAAAAAATGAAAATGACTTGATTTTACCCGCCAAAAATGGGACCCTCAATATTCTGAAAGCAGCTACCCACCAGCGCGTCAAAAGAGTCATCATTACTTCATCTACTGGAGCTGCCGCTTATGGCAACAAAAAAACGGGCGAATTTACCGAACAAGATTGGACAGATATTGGCAACAAAAAAGATACAACTCCTTATTTTCGAAGTAAAACCATTGCAGAAAAAGCCGCCTGGGACTACGTAAATAGTACACCCAATGCCCCCGAATTGATCACCATTTTGCCTGGGGCTATTTTAGGGCCCGTGTTAGAGAAAGATTTTGGAACGTCGGCCAATATTGTAAAAAAGGTATTGGATGGAAGCATGCCTGCACTTCCGAAAATAGGTTTTGAGATGGTAGATGTACGTTCGGTAGCCGATGCACATATCAGAGCTTTGGAAACCCCCGAAGCAGCTGGTAACCGTTACTTGTGTACCAATGGTTTTTTAGAGTTTAAAGAGGTAGCCCAAATACTCAAGGCGAATTATCCCAAGAGAAAAATCCCTAAAACAATATTGCCTAACTTTATGGTACGTTTATTTAGTAATATTGACCCTGAAACCAAACCTGTATTACTGGAATTGGGCGCCCGACGTACTGTAAATCACCGTAAAATCAAAGAAGATTTACAGTGGAATCCTATTTCGGTAAAGCAGTCAATATTGGATTGTGCCAATAGTTTGATGGAACTAAATATAGTCTAATGAAAGTATCTGATCATGAGCGAAATTTTTAACATCGAGAGTATTCATCAATTGCATTACCTGGCGGGTGGTCCTCCTCCCAATCATCCGCTTTTTTGCATTCATCGGTTAGAAGAATTAAAGGCACTGGATGCTAAGTTTCCTGAAAAGTTTACCTATAACTTTTATTGTGTAGGACTTAAAAAAAACCTTCCTGAAAATATTCAATATGGGCGTACCCGATATGATTTTCGGGAAGGGGTAATGGGCTTTACTGCCCCACTACAGTTGATGTCGTTTGAAAGAGAAATGACTGAACAAGCCACCGGTTGGGCTATGTTTTTTCACGAAGATTTGATGAATGGCACCCCCCTAAAAGAAAAAATTGATCAATACGGCTTCTTTCATTACAAGGTAGACGAAGGTTTGTCTTTATTGCCCAAGGAAGAAGAGGCCATTTTGGCTATTTTTCAAAATATTGCCACAGAGTACCAACGCCCGATCGACCAACACAGTAAGCAGGTAGTATTGTCAAATATGGAACTCTTGTTTACGTATGCGGAGCGATTTTATACCCGCCAGTTTATCGTAAGCAACGACGCCAACCCAGATATTTTACAAAAGTTTGAACAGTCATTAAAAACGTATTACCATCAATCACACACTTTGCCTGCCTTGCCTTCGGTAGAGTACTTTGCTGATCAACTCAATTTATCCGCCAATTACCTGAGTGACTTACTGAAGTCGTTGACTGGCAAATCTACCCTAGAGCATATTCATCATCAGATAATAGAAATGGCCAAACATAAAATTCTGGCTACTAATCAATCTATGGCCCAAATTGCCTTTGAGCTGGGCTTTGAGTACCCTCAATACTTTAGTCGTTTGTTCAAAAACAAAACTGGAATGACTCCTAAACAATTTAGGTTATCGAGTAATTAAAGCTTTACTTCCGCCACAGTTTGCCATCTACTACCCGCTTGATTACTGCTTCGCGGTAATTACGGCTCAGCGGGATGTTGGCGGTTTGCACCTTGATTTCGTGGCTCTCGACCGATTCTATTTTAGAAATGGCAATGATGTATGATTTATGCACCCGAATGAATAAGTGAGCATCTAAGTTTTCCTCGATGTTTTTGAGGGTAAGCAGCGTCACATACTTCCCCTTGAGGGTATAAATGGCCACGTAGTTTTGCATGCCTTGAATATAGAGAATATCGGCAAAATAGATTTTCTCGTATTTATTATCACATTTCACAAAAAAATAATCGTCAGCCTTATCCGAGATAGCTGCCTGGGGTTTGGCAATAAGTTGTTGGTATTCTTTGGCCTTGTGTGCGGCCTGCAGAAATCGATCAAAGGTAATGGGCTTCAGAAGGTAATCGAGCACATTTAGGCGAAACCCTTCCAGCGCATAACTGGGATATGCGGTAGTGATAATTACCATGGGAGGGTTTTTGGTAATTTTGAGGAAATCAATCCCATTCATTTTGGGCATTTGAATATCGAGAAAAAGTAAATCTACTTGGTGCTTGTCCAATACTGCCATCAGCTCCAACGGATGCTCGACGGTCGCCACCAAGTCAAGAAAATCAATCTCTCGCACATAGTTTGAAATCCCTTCCCGAGCCAATGGCTCATCGTCTACAATTACCGCGTTTATCTTCATGTTATCTCTTTACCTCGGTTAAAAATTCCTGAGTCATTGAAGAATGCACCAATTCTACCAAATCGAGCTGGAGTTTTACTCTAAAAGAGCTTCCTAAGTCTTCAATTGTCAAATCATGTTGCCCTGGATAAATCAAATCCAACCTCCTTTGAACGTTTTTCAGGCCAATCCCTCCGTATTTCACTGCTTCTTTTACCGCATCATCTACCGGAGACTTGCTATTGATAATCTCAAAGTTGAATCGCTGGTCGCCATCAAAGTATAATTTCATATCTACCCAATTGGTTTTATTTTTATGCTTGGATACATGCTTGAAAGCATTTTCTACGAAAGTCATGAGCATAAATGAGGCAATCCCCAAGTGGCCTTTGTTTTGCTGGTCTACCTCAAAACTTACTTTAAAGTTATCGTTTTTTCGTAGCTTCTCCAACGCCATAAAATTTTCTAAATAGGCCACCTCGTTACTCAATGGAATCTGAGTTTCATTGCATTCGTACAATTGATAACGCAAGAGCTCCGAAAACTTGGCCAAGGCTGTCGAAGCCATTGTGGGGTCTTTATGGATCAAAAAGAAAATAGAGTTGATGGTATTGAACAAGAAGTGCGGATTGAATTGGTATTTCAGAAACTTGAGTTCGGTTTCCAGTTTTTCTTTCTCTAGCTTTTGTTGACGCTTTTTGGCCTGACTCCAGTTTTTGGCCAGTTTCAGGCTCATCCCAAGCATCATGGCCCCCGCAGTAGCCGGAAAAACTCTCACAATATAGAAATGAAAAAGTGCTGACAGGCTGACTTCAGTAATTCCACAAAACTCATGCATACTCATATTCAACACCTGAGCCGTAACAAAAAAGCAAGTCAATAAGATAGCACTGGTCAAAACCATCCAAACTGATACCGCTACAATATAGCGGGTCAGCTTGCCTTGCTCAAGATAGCGAGGCAAGAGATAATAGATATTTACATTGACCGCCAGCGTATGTAGCACCACAAAACACCAAAACATGATAAAACTCTGGGGTTGATCGAACATGTCAAGCAATGTTCCAATCCCAAACTCGGCTACTCCCCACGCCAAGTGGTACAAGGCCCAAAATAGCACATGGTATATTTTAAACTTAACGATCCAAAGTTGGCTGAAATCAATGACGGGCAGGTTTTTCATACTCGAAAATATTAAAAAATCTGGAAAAATAAGGCCACTCTTTTACCACAGGTAATATTTGAATGACCAAATGCATCTGCTGATTGATAAGATGCAAATCTGGCTCTTTTGGTTGCTCAAAGCCTCCCTCCTACCCATTCTTCTTCTCTTGGTCAAGTACTGGTTACCCCTGGTCAAACAATTTTTGTAGCTCCAGAAAGAAATACCTCTTTTGGATCCAGAATACCATTATCCCAACATATTGATAAACCATATCACCATGGAAAGAAATTACCGTAACCTGGGCTTTGTGTTTTTGTTGCTCATTCCCTTGATCCTCATTGGCTTTTCGTCTGATTATCTAGCCAAGCTATTCAATTCAAAACAAAATGTTCATTTCCTCATTCATTTACACTTTTGGGTGTCGGCCATCTGGGTCATCCTTATGATTGTACAGCCCCTGCTGATTCGTTTCAAACGTCCTCGTTTGCACAAACAACTGGGCAAGTTTTCTTATGTTTTGTTTGTCTTGTTCAACCTCACCCTCATTCCCTTTATCATTGGGGTTACCGATTACGTGCTCAAAGGGGGGAGCCCTACCGTCATGGTCTCTACCCTGTTTAATGTGGTACTGGTCAATGTCTTTTTTGTATTGGCTATGATTCATCGGAAAAACATTGCCCTACACATGCGCTACATGATTGCGCTGGCGTTGGTGTTTTTGTTTCCACCCGTTGGCCGCATTGTGATGCAAAACACTCAAAATCTTTTTCTGGCCGCGGTTCACATCAATTATACCTTGGTCAACCTCATTTTGGTAGGACTGATACTCTTAGACAAAACCCACCAACGGAGTTACCGCCCCTATGCCATTGCACTGGTTGCTTTTATGCTCAATCAAATCGCCCTCCATGCTTCTTATGCCACTTATGGATTGATGTAACTGTAACCTTCCTTGAACCAATCAAATCACCTGTAAATAACCCTTAGTTTATGAATAAGACAACTCAAATATTAGATACGGTACCTGCCTCGGGTACCCAGCAAGCCAACAAGTGGCTTAAACGAAGCGCCAAGGTTTGGTTTATTGTGGCCGTCATTGGGCAATTCCTGTTTGCCATTTACGTGGCAGGATTTTATTGGCTGACCGCCCTTCAGGGTAATTTTGCTCAATGGAAAAAGGCGACTCCTCAAGGTTTTGTAGAAGGAGACACAATGGGTAATACTGCGATGATAATGCACATGCTATTGGCGCTCATCATCATAGTGGGTGGCCCCCTACAGTTTGTGCCTCGTATTCAACAAAAATACCGAAAGTTTCATCGCTGGAACGGGCGAATATACATGATTACAGTGTTTTTGGTAAGTGGCACCGGATTGTACATGGTTTGGGCAAAAGGAGGCGTTGGGGGCGCTTTTCAACATGCCGCAAGCACCCTCAATACCATCCTCATTTTTTGGTTTGGCGTATTGACTTGGCGTACTGCAGTACAGCGCAAACTCAAAGTACACAAACGCTGGGCATTCCGTCTGTTTTTGGCAGGCAGTGGGGTTTGGTTTGCCCGCTTGGGGTTTATGAGCTGGGTCATGGTGCACGTCACCCTTGGGTTTGACTACAAACCTTATTGGCCACATTTTTATGACATTTGGTCTTTTGGTCAATTTGTGGTGCCGTTGTTGGTTTTTGAGTTGTATTGGCGAACCTTGGAACAATCAAGCAAAGTCCGTAAATATGCTTTTACTGGTATACTCTATTTTCTCACCTTGCTTACTGCCATAGGTATTGTCTCGGTTACTTTGACCATGTGGATACCACGGTTGAGTGGAAGCTAAGGCATTGGATACTAATGTCATTGCTTCATTCAGGCCTGATAACTAGAGATTTTAATATTAATCCGATCTTCCAGGTTTACAATCTGGAAGCCATTGGTAAAGGATTTACAACTTTATGTGTTAATCAATATAAACAAAAACCGCCTCTTGCTCCCTATCATTTATGAGGTGAACAAAAGGCGGTATATTGTTAGTTTTGTTTCTTATGTATACTTCTAATATTTATACATAATGTTTTGTCGTCGTTAGCATTTTATCCAACGTCTTATAAGTTAGTATGTATTCGAAGTACTATTACCAGATACTAATGGTCTCTTGCAAGTGCTCAATATCCAAATAGAGCAGATTACAAATCTGGAAGCTATTGATAAAGGACTCATAATCCTAATACAGGTTTTAAAATCCCTTGGGACGCGGCCCTTCCTGCACCATAATTTCTTTTACTCCTGGAGAACCACCAGAAATAAACTTCAATGATTGTTTAGAAACAATCATTTTTGCTTCAAATTGCTCTAAAGACAATTTCTTTTTTGAATTTTTCATATAATTAAATATTTCGATTAAAAATTTAATACAAATGCAATTTAGTAGAAAATATGAGAGTAGAAAACATTGCTAAGCCAGAGAGATTTTCCTTTAAAGGCTTTCAAGCTAACATTTGGCTAAAAACCAACTGGCACTCAAACACTTGCACCCTAATCTTTTAAAACAGAATATTTTATTTAAAAACATATTACTTTCAATACTTTATTCTAACACAAATATTTCAGTTTGAAGCCTGATAAAAATACCTGACAAATCAGATGACACACCTGCTATCCCCTTGGTAAAATCATTTTGTTTCATTTTGAAGCTACCCCAAGGGTAAAGGTTTACGCTCGGTAGTATACTTGTCCGCTTTTCCAGATTGCAAATCTGGAAGCCATTGGTAACGAGTTTGTGATCCCAATACAGGCTTTAAAGCTTCCCCTTAAGTAGTCTTACTTCAAGGATACTACCCCAAAAAATCAATTCGTCGCCTCAGACTGTGTCCCCACAGTCTGATCGATGCTTGGATTTGGAAGACCTCATCGGTTCGTGGAGACACCGAACCGAGGCGGGGAGTAATGAATGTGGAAGAAAATTCGCCTTCATTATGGTTAGCCTAACAGCTATGGTGAAGACACAAGTAACAGCTTCATCGCCTCGGGTTGTGTCTTCACAACCTGATCAGGACCTGAATCAAAACAGTACAAAACTATGGATTCACGTATTACTTTAGGTGATTTCCCTTAGGCAAGGCCACCGACTACTTCTCCTCATTTGGTCTTACTGATCTGATAAGGAAACCAAATGAAACAAATCTCGAACCGTGAGCTGACATGAGTCATTCTAAAGATCATTTCCTTCGTTATTCGACATTCGATGATCGATATTCAACATTCATTTTTGCCACGGTAGTTCTTAACTTAATGAGGGGTGTACCTCCCTCATAGTACACCTCATACACCTGGCTTTTCACTTTTTTGGAGTAAAACACCCTATACCAAAGGGCCGCTTTATATGCTCTCAGTTTGTTTTGAACCCACTTTTTGGGCTTTTTGAATGAAATTTTTTCAAAAAATTTGCATTTCACTGAAACCCATTGCACTTTTGTAGTGTATTAGTAAAGTAGTACACTAAATCACTAAAAGAAAAATGATAGAAATTGAGCGTTTATCATTTGGCTATAAGAAGAAGCCACTCCTTTTTGAGCACTTGGATATTTCGATGCCGTCAGGAAATATCTATGGCTTACTGGGAAAAAATGGAGCAGGCAAATCTACTTTGTTGAAACTCATCACCGGCTTGTTGTTTCCAAAACAAGGCAAACTCCAGGTAGTTGGTTTTCAACCCAAAGATCGTCGCCCTCAGTTTTTACAGGAAGTGTACCTTGCTACCGAGGAGTTTTATCTCCCCCCAATGAAGATAGCACAGTTTGTACAACTGTACAGCCCGTTTTATCCCCGATTTAGCCATGCTGCGTTTCAGGGATACATAGAAGAATTCCAATTGCCTTTGAAACAAAAGCTGTCGAGCTTGTCTTACGGGCAAAAGAAAAAATTTCTGCTATCGTTTGGATTGGCCACCAACTGCAAGCTGCTTATTTTGGATGAACCTACCAACGGGTTGGACATTCCATCCAAAAGCCAATTTAGAAAAGTAGTAGCCAGTGCAATTCACGAGGATCGTAGTTTTATTATATCTACGCACCAAATACGTGACATGGAAAACCTCATAGACCCCATCATCATTATGGATGAAGGCAAGGTGGTTTTCTTTCAAGATTATGAACAAATTTCACAAAAACTGACCATCAGTCGGCAGACAACCCTACCGGATGAGGACATTTTGGTATATGCAACGTCTGGTTTGGGAGGATACCAGGTGGTCACAAAAAATATTGAACAAACAGAAACCAACCTCAGCCTGGAGTTATTGTTTCAGGCTGTGGTGAACAATACGACCAAAATCAACGAAATATTTAATTCACTATGAACAAACACTTTCATTTCTCGAGATTTTGGTTGCTGCTCAAAGTAGACTTCCTCAAAGGACAACGGGCGACGTTGATGACTGTGGCCGTCATTCTCGGAATTATGACGGTAGGTACAGTAGTCGAGCCTTTGCTGGATGATAATAAAATCATTCATGCCGAAAATTTTGCCTATGGTTTATTCATTGGGGGGTTCATACTCAGTAGTCAGGCTTTCAGTAGCTTGAGCAATTCGCTCAAGAGTTTTCAGTACCTCACATTGCCTGCCTCTACTTTTGAGAAGCTACTCAGCATGTGGTTGCTTACTTGCATTGGTTGGATGGTGGTTTATATCTTGGCTTATTGGGTGTGCTCCCCACTCATCAATCTAACGGCTCAACTATCGAGCAGTAGCGTGGTCATTGTATCTTTTAACCCTTTTAGCGGCTTTGTTATACTTGCTTTGAAGTTTTATTTTGTATTACAGGGTATCTTTTTGGTAGGGGCTGTTCACCTCAAAGGATACGTTTTGCCCAAAACCTTGTTTGCGCTGGTGTTGTACGGAATTTTGGGTATGTTGATATTTTACCTTTTCTTGGGTGACATGATGAATAGTGAAGTAGAGCAAGCCTTGGCTGATATCAACTTTTCAATTCCTACGCTCAATGTATTTAGAGCCATATTGGAATGGATATTTTGGTGGCTTTTTGCTCCTTTGTGTTGGATCATTACGTTTTTAGGGCTCAAAGAAAAGGAGGTATAGTTTGGATTTTAATGACAATCAACCCATTTATTTGCAAATAGCCGATCATTTTTGCGAAAATATTTTGCTCCAAAAATGGCAACCGGGTGATCGCATCCCGTCGGTGAGAGAAATGGCGGTACAGGTAGAAGTAAATCCAAATACGGTGATGCGTACCTTCAATTATTTGCAAGAAAAAGGAATCATTTTCAACAAACGGGGGATTGGTTATTTTGTATCAGAAGATGGGTTTGAAAGAACCAAAGCATTGCGCAAGCAAGATTTTGTTACCAAAGAACTGCCTTTGGTATTCAGAGCGATGCAGTTGCTTCAGCTTACAGTAGATGATTTATTGATGTATTATCAGCAATACCAAGACAGTCAAGACCAAGGACTGGATAAGAAAAAGTAGCGACTTGGTTTCCAAACCATATACACCATGAAAACAAGTAAAAAAATATTGATATTCATCGCTGGGTTTACCCTGATAGCTTTAGTCGTGGTGCTTGTGCTACTACGCATTGAAATCAAAGCTGCTCTGAAAGCCGAAAACAAACCGTTTGAAGAAGTATCGCTGGGGCGATTCACCCACATTCGTTTTTCGTCTAACTGGCAGGTAAAAATCAGACAGGGACTACGCTTTAAGGTAAGATTGGCCTCAAAAGAGGCGGCAATTTTGAAGCCCAAACTCACCGTGAAAGGCGATACCTTGTATATGAACATTCCTCCAGGCAAACCGGGCACTCTGGAAGCCAGACTACTGGTACCTGCTTTTATGCTGAAAGCCTTGGAAGCTAAAGGAAATGCCCAAGTTTATCTTTATGGCTATCAGTCCGATACGCTTCGGGTAGCCATGCAAGACCACAGCGTATTTACCGGAAAAGACAACAAAGTGTCACAATTGGATTTTACAACTTCGGGCCAAGCCCGCATTCAATTATCTTCTAAATAATATGCCTATGACTACAATCATCATTTAAAAACACTGCGTTTACAAATGTTCCCAGGCATTTCAAATTACCAATTTTTAATTTCTTAATACGGCTGGTTTCAGAGAGACTACGGATAGGCTCTTAACACCACCAAACACTGATTCATTTATTCAGAATGAAAACAGGAGCCCTATGCCCTCAAAAGACGGCTATAGACAGGCATGGGTAGGTCCTTTTCTAAATTTTAAGAGTCAGCAATCGCGATTGGTTTTCAGATAAAATGAATAAATATTCATTTATATAAGTTAATCCACACACACTATCAAGAATTTACCATGAAAAAGATCATTATAGCATTATTCATATGCATTTTTACCGTCATCAACAGTTCGGCTCAGCGCCAATATACCATTAGTGGATACCTCAAAGATGCCAACAATGGCGAGGCATTGATTGGAGCTACGGTCTATATCCAGGAAATTACCAATGGCACTACGACCAATGCCTACGGGTTTTACTCGATCACTTTGCCCGCAGGTACTTATCATCTCAAGTTTCAATACATTGGGTTTGACGACCTCCAGCAAACAGTAAAGCTTCAGCAAGATTTGCGACTTAACCTGGAGCTCAAAACCGAAAAAAATCAGCTCCAAGAGGTAGTAGTTACTGATAAGGTACCCGACGAAAATGTACGCAACAATGAAATGAGCGTGGCCAAGCTCGACATCAATACCATTACCAGTATGCCTGCTTTTGCTGGAGAAGCGGATATTCTCAAGAGCATTCAGTTTTTGCCAGGAGTAAGCACGGTGGGCGAAGGTGGCTCCGGGTTTAACGTACGAGGAGGCAATGTGGGCCAAAACCTGGTGCTCCTCGACGAAGCCCCCGTTTACCAATCTTCTCACTTGTTTGGTTTCTTTTCGGTATTCAATCCCGATGCGGTCAAGGATGTCAAGCTTTATAAAGGGGGTATCCCGGCCAAATACGGTGGACGTTTGTCTTCTATCTTGGATGTACGTATGAAAGAAGGCAACAACAAAAAATTCAATGTATCGGGCGGGTTGGGTACTGTCTTTAGCCGATTGGCCGTAGAAGGGCCTCTGAAAAAAGACAAGGCTTCTTTCATTATCGCAGGTCGCCGATCGTACGCCGACTTATTTGCCAAGGCCTTCACCGACATTCTGGATGATGGAGCTGCGCTTTACTTTTATGATCTGACCGCCAAAGCCAACGTGAAATTTAGCGACAAAGATCGTCTTTATTTATCAGGGTATTTTGGGCGTGATGTGTTCAAATTTGATAGTCGGCAAGGGTTCGACTGGGGAAATAATACGGCTACGCTGCGTTGGAACCACGTGTATGGCAATCGATTGTTTTCCAACATCAGTGCTTATTATAGCAATTATGACTATGGCTTTCAGTTTGGCGATAGCGACCTGGACAAATACGATTGGAAGGCTCGAGTCATTACTTACAACTTCAAACCGGAGTTTACTTTGTTCATCAATGCCACCAACGAACTTACTTTTGGGGGAGAAGCGATTCTGTATCATTCTGAACCTGGCAATGCCATTAGCGTGAGTAATGGAGTAGCCACTAACATTGGGCTGGAAAAACGCAAGGCTTTTGAAGGAGCACTCCACTTGGGTTATGACGAAAAAATCACGGATCGCTTGTCGCTGCATTGTGGGTTGCGCTTCAGCTATTTCAATTACTTTGGTGGCACGGTGTATCACTACGATCACACTACTCCTGGCACCGTCAAGCCATTGATCAGTACCACTACCAAGGGAGATCAGGAATCCATTGCCAATTATTGGAACCTAGAGCCCAGATCGTCTTTCCGTTATCAATTGAATTCCACCGCTTCTATCAAGGGGAGTTACAACCGTATGGTGCAGTACATTCATTTGATTTCTAACACGACCGCCTCCACCCCTATTGACATTTGGCAACCCTCTACCAATAACATTGAGCCGCAAAAATCAGATCAGGTGGCTTTGGGGTACTTTCAAAACTTTCGCAAAAATCGCTATGAGTTTTCGGCTGAAGTATATTACAAATGGACTCAGAATCAGATCGACTACATCGATGGAGCCGATTTGTTCATCAATCGTTTTCTGGAAAGCCAAGTACTTTCGGGGCGAGGGCGTGCCTATGGGCTAGAGCTTTATGCCAAGAAAAACCAAGGGCGCCTGACTGGATGGGTCAGTTATAGTCTGGGCAAAACGGAGTTGAAAGTAGACGGAATCAATTTTGGCAATGATCTGGAAAATCGACGGGGGCAGTGGTATCCTACTCGCTTCGACCAAAGGCACAACCTCAAGATTGCCGCCTTTTATGACCTTACTCCACGGATTTCGCTGTCGGCCAATTTTAGTTTCGTATCGGGTACGCCCACTACTTTCCCAACCGACCGCTTGGCCATTCAGGGTTACGCAGTACCTTATGTAAGCGAAAACAAACGCAACAATGTACGCATACCCAGTTATCATCGCTTGGATGTATCAGTACAATTCAAAAACATATGGCGTGGCAAACGGGGACGCTCAGGAGAAGACAACTTAACCATTGCCATTTACAATGCTTACGCCCGACAAAATCCATTCAGCATTTATTTTTCACAAGAGATAGATCGTCGACCAACCGCAGGTACTCCAGTAAATACCCGCGCCCAGCAACTGGCCATTGTGGGTGCCTTGATTCCTTCTATTGCTTACAATTTCAAATTCTAAACCCTCGTTCAACCATCTTTTCAATTTTTAAAAGCGAACAACAATGAAAAAGATCTTATATATCGTATTGATTGCCCTCGGTTTTGCCTGCGAAACCACCATCAACCCTGCTCTGGAAGGAGCCGAAGGGGTACTGGTAATTGATGCCTGGGTAAACCAAAAAATGGAACGCCAGGAAATCCGAATTACCCGCTCTCAATCTTATTTTGACAACTCCCCTCCTACCAAAGTGGCTGGGGCTGTAGTCGCAATAGAAGACTTGAATAATGGTGCAGTCTATAGTTTTCAGGAAGGTACCGACTCTTATTTTTGGGAACCCAAGAATGCGCCCTTTGGAGAAACTGGTCACAAATATAGACTCACTGTCACCACCAACGGAGAAACTTTTGAGGCCACTTCTACCTTGGGCCGACAAGTCGCGGTAGATAGCATTATGTTTCATTA
>CALDJV010000850.1 GCA_937899305.1 uncultured Cytophagaceae bacterium | reverse complement strand
GATTTTTTGGGCAATATGCCTCTTAATCAAAATGCTTGCCGCTCACTAATGGTCCATGGTACTAAATGTTATCTATTTGAAAACTCAATGTGTCCAGTTCAGCAAACCAGAATTGAATGCGTTCAGTAGCATCTAAGATTTCATTATGAATGAGTGTGATAAAAACGAATAATGACTTGGTCTTCACTCTAAAAATATCAATAATAATCCTTATGAGTGTTTTTTGGGGTTGTAAGGTCATTTTTACAAAATGAGCCAAGTTACAAACTTGGCCTAATCGTGTGATTTAAGTTCGGAAACTTAAACCAGTAAAAGATATTCTCGCCTCCAATTCGGTGGTCTTACCAAAGGGAGACCACCGAAAAATAAGTGGGAGATTTATCTATACAACGTTACCAACTCATCATTACCCATTTTAATTAAACACCTTTTGAAAAGGAATCAAGTTCCCCAGTGGGTTGTGGGGTTTCCAGGCGTTGTGGTCATCGATGATGGCAAAAATCACCGCCTTGAACCTCCCGGCAAAATCTGCTTCAGTCAGTACTTCCTGAAACAATTGCGCCATATGATGGGGTGGGTTACCGTAAGCACCACAGCCCAAGGCACTCAAAATGACACAGTCGTGATGTTGCGTGGCCGAAATTCGTAAAATGCTTCGAATTTTTTGTTTGGTAATGGCCACTGCTTCGGGTACCAGCCAACGTTTTCCTTGCCTGGATTCTACATCAGGGTAGGCAATGGCTGCTACCGTCACTACCGATAGGGTATTGGGGTGAGGTAACAGGGCATATCCCGTATGTTCTGAAGAACGGAAAAATAAAACTTCAGGCGAGTAAATGCCTCCCGATGGGGCAGGAATCGGGTAACGATCTTGGTCGTGCATACGAAGCCCATACTGAGTAGCTACCTCGGAAAACTGATACAGAGAGGTGTATAAATTGGAACGACGAAACAGGTTTTCTTCCTGAGCACCTGCCCCTCGTTCAACGGCTCCCCCTGGCGAGGTAGCACTGGCCATGTTGAGCATCACTGGAGAAAATCCTAGCGTTTTCATCATGGTACCTACCTCTACACAATCGGCCTGAATGGCATAAAAAGCCGGGTTGGGATGTGCTGCATTGGCAGGCAAATCAAGCTGTGCTGTGTCTTTATAAAACACTGAACCGTTGACAATATTGGCCAAGTCAGCGTAATCTTTCAGGGCGTAGGCCTTGCCATCAATTTTATATTCTCCGGCCTTAATGACCGCTACGGTATGGTCAAAAACCTTCTTTCGGCTTACCCTAAAGCCTATTTTTGATTTTGAAGCATCTCTAAATTCGGTCAACCATTTTTGAAAATCCCAGGTAAGGGGAGTGGCATTGATTAGATATTCGTCCATAACTGATAAGTTGTTAATAAAGTCAAATATTGTTTTCTGATCCTAAGTAAAACGAAACAAATAAAGTAAAGCCACCAGTTTATTTTTGAGTTTCTTTGATATTATTTAAACTTTCCTCTACTACATCTACACTTTTTTCTAATTTATTCACCTGAGATTTTAACCTTTCCATTTTGATTTCCAAGCTTTTTTTCCAGACTTTGGCTTTGGCTATTTTTTCTTCTTTTGTCATAAGGCTTCCATGTTTTGAGTAATTGATTCTATTCTTAAATTGATTTCAACTAATTGACCATCTATGGATTTTAACTGTTCAAATAACATTTGAGTTTCAAACACATTTTCGTCAATTTCATCTATCTCAGTAGTTTCTTCGTCTTGAAACCAAATTTCAAATAATTTAATATCCACAACTAAATCCATTTGTTGCTTCATTACACTGGCCAACTCATCTATAGCAATATTATAATCATTCTGTAGGCCAAGGAGACTTCTGATACGGTTTTCGGACATCTTAGAGACTTTAAAAAAAAATCCCCAAGGTTACCCTCAGGGATTCAATATTTTATTATTTGAACAATCGGCCAAAAGCAGGGCAGATCGTCAGAATTAATTATTCATCGAAATCAAGAATTCCATATTGTCACGAGTACCGCGCATTTTGTCTAGTAAGAAATCCATGGCCTCGTTAGAGTTCATGTCATCCATATACTTACGCAATATCCATACACGCTGCAACTCTTCCTTGTCCATCAACAAGTCTTCACGACGTGTACCCGAAGCCGGAACATCAATTGCAGGGTAAACGCGCTTGTTAGAAAGCTTACGGTCAAGTTGAAGCTCCATATTACCCGTACCTTTGAATTCTTCAAAGATCACTTCGTCCATTTTAGAACCAGTCTCGATCAAAGCAGTGGCAATGATGGTCAATGAACCTCCATTCTCTACATTTCGAGCCGCTCCAAAGAAACGTTTCGGCTTGTGCAAGGCATTGGCATCTACCCCACCTGTCAGGATTTTACCCGAAGAAGGTACCACCGTGTTGTAAGCCCGAGCCAAACGTGTAATAGAATCCAACAAGATCACCACATCATGACCACATTCTACCATTCGTTTTGCTTTGCCCAATACAATTTGCGCAATTTTAACGTGGCGTTCGGCCTGCTCGTCAAAAGTAGAAGAAATTACGTCAGCTTTTACGTTACGAGCCATATCGGTTACCTCTTCCGGACGTTCGTCCACGAGCAACACAATCAAATATACTTCAGGGTGATTTTTGGCAATGGCATTGGCAATGTTTTTCAACAATACCGTTTTACCCGTTTTAGGTTGGGCTACGATCATGCCACGTTGACCTTTACCAATAGGAGCAAGCAAGTCTAAAATACGAGTAGACATTTCGCTACTGGTAGTACTCAAGTTCAAGCGCTCTTCGGGGAAAAGAGGAGTGAGGTACTCAAACGGAATACGATCTCTGATCTCTTCGGTAGTCTTGCCGTTGATGTTTTCAACTCTTAGCAAAGCAAAATATTTCTCGCCTTCCTTGGGTGGTCTAATCTGACCTTGAATGGTATCTCCAGTTTTTAATCCAAAAAGTTTAATCTGAGAAGGAGATACATAAATGTCGTCAGGACTTGCCAAATAATTGTAATCTGAGGAACGCAAGAAACCATAACCATCTTGCATGATCTCTAGTACTCCCTCGTTCTCAATCAAGCCGTCAAAATCACGAATTGAGAAGCCATTATTCTTTTTATTACTGCCTTTGCCACCCCCACTGTTGTTGTTATTATTACTATTGTTGTTGCTACTATTATTACTGTGGGACTCTTTCTGATCGTTTTTTGATTTAGAGTTAGTAGGTGGGGTTACATCTGGCGTGCTAAAAAGGGAGGGGTCATCAGGTAAGTCAAAATTGAAATCCTCTTTTTCAGTCTTTTTGCCATTTTTAGCGCTACTTGAAGCAGCTTTAGGTTCTTTGTCTTTGGTGCTTTCTGAAGATTTTGAACGAGTTCTTTTTCGAGGTTTGCTATTACTGGTAGACTCGCTTTTCTTTTCTTTCTCCTGAACTTTTGGTGCCGCTTCTTTCTCTTTAATAGGAAGGACTTTTTCTTCAGGTAAGATCGCCTGTTGATCTAAGATTTTGTAAATCAACTCCTTTTTTGTCAATTTTTTGAAGTTTTTTACTTGTAGTTGTTCGGCGATTTCTCTTAACTCCGAAAGAAGCTTTAAGTTTAGTTCTTCGATGTTATACATAAGGAAACTTTTGGAAAATTAATACGCACTAATACGATTAATGTTGAACAATTAAACTTTTGGATAAAATATTAAGATATGTAGTTTTCAATTTAATAGATGAGTACACCTGCTTCCTGTCTATGGTAGGTAACTCTCACACACATAATTCCACTGGAAGGTTATGTATAGGTTTATGTCAAAAATAAGTATGAAGTAATCTAAGCTCATCCAAGATGATGGACAAGTACTCAATTCTAAAAAGTTAAAGTTTGCAAAGAAGATACCACGAAATTCGCTTTCCCCACAATAGACCTTCGGTGTAGAAATGAGGCTCAATTCACGCTTAGGAGATTTTGCACGGCAAGTTTACGAAAAAACCAATAACTAAAAAATGATTGTGAAAAAAAATCGAGTTTTTTGTAAAGAGTGCAATTTTTATGAGGATAAAAAGAGCGTTTTGATGGTAAATTTATAGATTTGCGTCTCTTAATACCGCAAACATAGCAACTAAGGACGATTTTTACAAAATTTTTTACATACAATTACATATTATGTTAGAGATTCCGCATATCCGCACCCATCAAACACAGGTTGTTCAGGGGTTACAAAAGCGGGGCATTGCAGACGCTGAGCAATTGATTGAAGAGTTACTAGAGTATGACCAACAACGTAAGGATACTCAGACTAAACTTGATAACTTAAAGGCGAAGTCCAATACCCAAGCCAAAAAAATTGGCCAATTGATGAAACAGGGTAAAAAGGTAGAAGCCGACAAGCTAAAAGTGCAGGTAGGTGGTCAGAAGTCACAGTTGAAATCCTTAGAGGCCGAACTGAAGATTGTAACCAACCGTCGGGATGAAATCTTGTTTAAAATTCCAAATATCCCTCACCCAAGTGTGCCTGCCGGAAATTCTGATGCTGACAACAAAGTGGAATCTGAACATGGCCAAGTACCCACGCTACACGAGGGGGCAGTACCTCATTGGGATCTCATCAAAAAATATGACATCATCGATTTTGAGCTGGGTACCAAGGTAACGGGCGCGGGTTTCCCTATATATAAAGGTAAGGGAGCGCGACTACAACGTGCGCTAATCAATTATTTTTTGGATCAAGCAGCTGAGGCTGGTTATGGAGAAGTCATTCCTCCTCTTTTGGTAAACGAAGCCTCAGGGTTTGGTACTGGACAACTGCCCGACAAGGATGGACAAATGTATCACGCACAAGATGATGGACTGTATTTGATTCCTACCGCTGAGGTACCTATTACCAATATTTATCGAGATGTAATTGTAGAAGAGTCAAGTTTGCCGATTAAGCATGTAGGCTATACGCCTTGTTTTCGTCGAGAAGCCGGGGCTTGGGGGGCACAAGTGAGAGGGCTAAACCGACTGCACCAATTCGATAAAGTGGAGATTGTGCAAATTCAACATCCCGATAAATCATACGACACCTTAACAGAAATGTGCAAGCATGTGCAGGGGTTGTTAGAAAGTTTAGAATTGCCTTACCGAGTACTTCGTTTGTGTAGTGGAGACCTGGGTTTTACTTCGGCCCTTACCTTCGATATGGAAGTGTATTCGGCGGCTCAAAAACGCTGGTTAGAAGTAAGCTCAGTAAGTAACTTTGAGACTTTTCAGGCAAACAGAATGAAGCTACGTTACAAAGATAGTAACAATAAAAAGCGCTTGGTACATACGCTTAATGGAAGTGCCCTTGCATTACCCAGAATTGTAGCTGCTTTGCTAGAAAACAATCAAACTCCGGAAGGAATCAAAGTACCCAAAGTATTACAATCTTATACTGGGTTTGATATGATCACTTAGCGTAAATACATAGAACTGGACGAGGAAGAAAAAATAATCGGTTGAGATTACTTTTTCTTCCTTACCAACATCATCAATTCTTTTTGGACATTCCAGTCCTTGGCCAATTTAAGCATAGCCGTTGCTTCCATCTCGGTAACATATCCCTTGGCATTATTGGCTTCCCAAACCATGCTCAAATAATTGAGACGGGTATCTTTGTCTAAGTTTCCAACTACCTCGTTCAAATATTCCCTGGCGCGTTCAAAGGCAGTATAATAATCCAGTGAAATAAAATCATTGGCCCATTTTAGTTCCTCCCAGGCATCAAATCTTTCTGCAGTTGAATCCAAAATCTGTTGTTCCTCCTTATCTAAGCCATGATAATGGAATATAACAGATTTTAATAACAAAATTGCTTTCTTCTCATCACTAGTCATTACTATAGTCGTTATCGTTAATTAGTATTTATAGCTATTTGTCAACATGTTCGCCCCCTTCTATTTTATAAAACTGTTAATAGCTCCAATAGCT
>CALDJV010000849.1 GCA_937899305.1 uncultured Cytophagaceae bacterium | reverse complement strand
CTAAGTAATAAATCAAAGATGCTTCATCCACCATTCTAAGGGTAAACCACAACTTGAGCGCGTCGAACCGTCGGGTAGTTTGAATAGACTTGGTAATGAGGTTTTGAAACTCGGCCTCTTTGGTTTCTATCGGGTTTAAATAATCGGCGTAATGCGCCACGTAGCGGAAATGCTGTTGATTGCCGGCTAAAAATACGCTGGAACACACGGGTTGAAACAAAGATTTGTGAAAATCTACGGTGATAGAATCGGCATACCGAGTGCCTTCAAATAAATGACCGTGGGTATTGGTCATTGCAAAACAACCTCCATAAGCACCATCTACATGAAACCACATTTCATGGGCCCTGGCAATGGCACAAATTTCTACCAAAGGATCAAAACTTCCAAAATCGGTTGTACCCGCAGTAGCAAATACCGCAATAGGCAGGTTCCCCTTTTGCTTTTCCCGACGGACAGCCTCTTCCAATGCTTTAGGTTGCATTTTCATTTTATCGTCGGTAGGTACTGCAATGACTGAGTTGTATCCCATTCCTAAAAGTGCCGCATTTTTCTTTACGCTGAAATGCGCTTTGTCGGAGCAAAAAACTCTAAATCTACTCATTTCGGGCGTCGCACCATCTTGTTTGAAATTGGCCCCAAATTGAGTGTACGCGTAGTGGTCTCTTGCCATCAGTAACCCCATAAAGTTTGATTGGGTACCTCCACTGGTAAACACTCCATCAGAAGTTTTAGGCAATTGAAACAGGTTACACGCCCAGTTGATCATTTCTTGCTCTATCAAAGTAGCCGACGTACTTTGATCCCAGGTTTCTACTGCAGTGTTTAGCGTAGAAGCCATGAACTCCCCTACTAAAGCAGGGATCAGAATTGGACAATTGAGGTGGGCTATATAAGTTGGATGATGAAAAGTAATGGCATGATCCAGATATAAATCTTTGATCTCTTTTAAAGCCTCATCGAGGCTAAGACCTTCAGCTCCATTGTGCATGATTGCTTGCATTTTCTGCTTTAGTTCCTGCACTGAAGCCCCGCTATAAAACTTATCTCGCTCCATTACTGGAGCAATCTCCTCTAGGGCTTTTTGGATGCTTTTAGCAAAAACTTCCTGAGAAGATTCATTGAAAAAATCATTTATTTGGTTAGTCATACTCAAATATGCTGGATTTATAATCAAATGTGCTATTTTTAATTAATCTAAATAAAAATAGCGTTACAAATGTATAAATCCTATCAGTGAGAAGCAACTCATCTGGATAAATTCACACTAAACAACATTTATTCAACTGATTTACAGTACATTACAATCAAATTGAATTTAAATCATTTTACTTTGTATTATCCAAATTTATGACTTCAAACTTGTGGTACTGGCATCACCAAATGTCATTTCACCGCATAACTGCCAAAATTTGGCATCCATTTCTACCTGATCAAAAAATAGGTCGCACTTTTGCGTTTTATTAAATTCTCAATGTTGATAATTTATTTTCAGAACTTCCCTCCTTGTCAAACTTTCAAGTGCGAAATAATATATATTTATTTAGATTAATTTAAAATAATATTTTTTAGAATCATTCTTAATAATATATTTGCGGCCGTTAATTTATACCAATCGGCAAAAACAACCATTGCTGCTCAATTAATCATAGCTCATGAAAAACAACCGCAAACCAACCAAAAGCCTGAAAAAAACGGCTCGCAAAATTCACCTCTGGCTTGGGCTAAGTACTGGTCTGGTAGTATTTATCCTGGCCATTACTGGATGCTGCTGGGTGTTCCAAAAAGAATTACGAGGTTTGGCCAGTGATTTCAAAACGGTGAAAGCAGAAAACAAACCTTTTATTACTGCTACTCAAGCCAAAACAATTGCCCAAAAGGTTTTCCCTCAAAAAGCAATTCACGGAGTATCGTTTGGTCAGCCTGATGAGGCCATCGAGGTTATTTTTTATCAAGCCCAGCCCGAGTTTTATCAAAAAGTATACATCAACCCCTACTCTGGTAAAGTCATCAAGGCTGAAGACCAATTATCTGGCTTTTTTGCTTTTGTGCTTCGGGGTCATCAGTACTTGTGGTTGCCCAAAGCAATTGGGGCCCAGGTAGTAGCCATTGCTACGTTTTTGTTTTTTACCATCATTGTTACGGGGCTGATCTTGTGGTGGCCCAAAAACAAAAAAGGGCGTAAACAAAGGTTACGGTTTATGTGGAAACCTACCACCAAATGGAAACGAAAAAACTTTGATTTGCATACCGTCACTGGTTTTTATATTTCTTTGTTTGCTTGGGTATTTGCCTTTACTGGTTGTGTGATGGCTTTCAACTGGTTTTATTTCATTGCATTCAAAGCTACTGGCGGTACCAAAGCACCTCAATTCATCATTCCCAATAGTGCTAAAAAACCTTCGTTAGCCGCCAATAATCCAGTCAAGCCCATTGACCAATTGGTTCCAATGCTTCGTAAGAGCGTTCCCAATGCCACGGCTTATGAGCTCCACTATCCTACTTCAGACTCCGCGAGTATTTATGTGGAAATTTTCCAACAAAACGAAATATACTACAATGTAGATTATCGTTTTTTTGATCAGTACACCCTCAAAGAGTTAGAAACGCCCAGTATTTATGGCAAGTATGAACAAGCCACGTTTGCCGATAAGGTCATTCGGATGAACTATGACATCCACGTAGGAGCCATTGGGGGAATCGCGGGAAAAATCATTGCCTTTTTGGCCAGCCTCCTTACGGCATCGTTGCCGGTCACTGGTTTTTTGATTTGGTGGGGTAAGCGTAAAAAACAGAAACTAAATCGTAGGCAGCCTACTACCGAGGTCAAGAAAAAAGCTCAAACGATCGTCTCATCCTAACCTATTTTTCAGCTTTTTCGGGGTTCAGTTACCCATCATTGCTGCAGTAACTGGGCAAACAATAGTGTAATACCCATTTTTACACGAGCGGGTTTGTATTGCCTCAAAACTCACATAAAACACTGATTACAAGCCATTTAACAATGATTAAGAATTAAAAACACATCTTTGATAAATAATAGAATAACCCGACTAAGTACAAAAATGTAAATTTTATTTGCTTGCTCACCAAATTTTATTTGTGAATATTTTTTCATTCATTTTCCGGGCTATAGCTTTGCTCGAAATTAGTTATTTATAATTAATCTAAATAAAAATAAGATGAAAAAGACAGTCTTATATATTATAAGCCTGCTAACCTTGATCGCTTTTCAGGTACAAAGCCAAGCGCTTCAGGGAACAGTACAAGACCAAAACAACCAACCATTGGTAGGAGTAACAGTTCAACTGAAAAACACCCAAAAGGGTACCCAAACTGATGAAAATGGTAATTTTACCATCAACCAGGTTTCAGCAGGTAATTATATATTAGTGTTTTCTTATATAGGTTATAAAACTCAGGAAGTAGCCGTGTTGGTATCAGGAAATACCACTACATCGGTTCCTGGCGTTATACTATATGAAGGAAATGAAATTTTACAGGAAATTGTGGTAAAAGGAGAACGCAAAAACATGTTTTCCAGAAAAAAAAGCGCTTATGTATCAAAACTACCTTTAAGAAATATAGAAAATTCTCAAGTATACAGTACCATTCCTAACGAGCTCCTGGTATCACAAACGATCACCAACTTTGATGATGCCTTGAAAAATGCGGTAGGGGTAGATCAATTGTGGGCTTCTACTGGTAGAGCCAATGACGGTGCCGGATTTTATACCATCCGTGGATTTTCGGTACAACCTCAACTGGTAAATGGCTTGCCTGGTATTACCAACGGAATTATCAATACTTCTAACATTGAACGTATTGAGGTAGTCAAAGGGCCTTCAGCCACTTTGTTTGGAAGTACAATTACTTCTTATGGAGGATTGATCAATATGGTGACTAAAAAGCCTTACTCTAGCTTTGGTGGTGAAGTATCATACACGACTGGTTCTTTTGGGTTGAATCGCTTGGTATTGGATGTAAATACCCCGCTAGATAAAGAAGATAAGATTTTCTTCCGCATCAACACGGCTTACCATACTGAGAACAGTTTCCAGGATGCCGGATTCCGTCGCTCTTTGTTTGTAGCTCCTTCTATTAGCTACAAAGTAAACAGCAAGCTTTCATTCTCGTTGTATAGTGAGATTTCACAAGCTGAACAAACCAACCCTACCTTTTTGTTCTTAAATCGCTCGGTACCTTTGGAATGGAACAACTTGGATGAGTTGAATTATGACTATAACAAATCACTCACTAGCAATGATTTATCGCTTCGTACTCCTACTTCTAACTACCGTCTGGAAGCCAATTACGAAATCTCTAAACAATGGCGTTCTCAAACCGTGGTATCAGGTAGTAGAACTCAATCGCAAGGGTATTACTCTTACCTATGGAATGACGCTTATGCCGCCCTGGTAGACCTGGGCACTCCAGGAGCAGGTGCTTTTAGCAATGGTAACAGTCGTACTTTTAGCTTAAATGTGCGCCGAGAAAGTGCTACCACAACTACTTACGATGTTCAACAGAACTTTATAGGTGATTTTAAACTAGGAAGCCTTCGTAACCGAATGGTGATTGGGTTGGATTACTTCAGCACGACTAACCGTAGCGGTAATACTGCTTTTGCAATTGTACATAATGTTGATCCTCGCGGCAACGTGGTCAATTATGACAATCCTTACACCGATGATTTCAATCCTACTACTACCGCGGACATTGAAACAACTCCAACGTATCTTACTGCGGCTTCGGTTGATCGATTGCTAAGCGGTTCGGCTCCCGTAAATACACAAGTCCGCCAAAATGTATTCAGCGGTTATATTTCGGATGTCATCAACATTACTCCTACTTTGTCGATAATGGCAGGATTGCGTTGGGATAGATTTGAGTATGAGGGTGATTTGAACACTACTTCAGATGATGAAACTGAATATGTTCAAACTACATTTTCGCCTAAATTTGGTATCGTGTATCAGCCCATCTTGAACAAATTATCGGTATTTGCCAATTACCAGAATGGATTTAGTAATGTAAGTCCAGAATTGGTTCCTTCTGACCCTAACAACCCAACTTCGCCTTTGGTATTGCGTAGCTTTGACTTGGAACAAGCCAACCAAATGGAGGCTGGAATCAAGACCAACTTGTTTAGCAATCGTCTGGAACTGACGGTAAGTTATTATGACATTACGGTAGACAACAAAGTAGTTGGTTTTGGCCCTGCCAAAATACAAAACGGTACGGTAAGAAGTACTGGATTTGAGGTAGAAATCAACGCCAATCCATTCAATGGGTTTAACATCCGAGGTGGATTTAGCAATAATGACGCTCGTTATACCGATTCTCCTTCAGCACCTGAATTGGAAAGTGTACGATTTGGAGGAGCAGGCCCAGAAACGCTCTATAATCTTTGGGCAAACTACCAAATTCCTACTGGTTCGCTAAAAGGTTTCGGATTTGGATTTGGATTCAACGGAGCCAGTGAGCAAGATCTTATGGTAGATACTCCAAACGTAGGGCAATTTATTCTGCCTGCTTATACCATTTACAATAGCTCGGTCTACTACCAAGGCAACAAGTTTAGAGTGGGTCTTAAGTTGAACAATATGGGTAACAAGTTTTACTACAAAGGTTGGTCTACCATCAACCCTCAACAATTGCGCACTTTGCTAGCCAACTTTACTTACAAGTTTTAACGTTCCATCACTATAATTGAGTTTTTCCCCAAGCTTCTTACTTCTGTACGTAGGGGTAAGCAGCTTTTTTTAAAAAACTTCATCTAGCAATTATTCAAAATCGCTTACCTATTTTATATCTGAATTTTCAAGCTGTTTGTTTCTGTGGAGGCAAGCAGTTTTTTTGTAAGATTGCTTCGGGGTTCTAAAAATACCTGCCCTTAAATAAAGAACAGGTATTCGTTTATAAATATAGTAGCAAAATGTAATCTTACTTTCTTCACCATTCCTAGTCCAGTTTTGATAGCAAGGCAATGGGTACAATCATAAACGCTGCAGTGGCGTGAAGTAATTGCCCGGTTTTCTGGGCAGACCACTTGGCAAAGCGGAAAACAAAAAACGGCTTTCCGGTTTGTTTTCTTATTCTTTTCTTGGCCGCTGTTCTATTCACTGCGTTTCGATTTCTAATTTTACGATGACGTGGCTTGGTTTTACGCGAGTACTTCCTAATGGCTCTTTTTACTCGGCGACGTTGTTGTCGTTTCAAGCGCTCTCGAATACGATGGGCTTTTCTGGCTTTCTGTATTTTTTTGTGCTTTGCTTTCCTTTTGGGTGGTTTTATACCTGTTTCTACTTGTGATTTGTCTTGACAAGGGGCCTTGGCTATGGCAGTATGCCCTATCGCCAACAGTAACAAAATCATATACAATGGCGTGGCACGCTGTAAAAATGTTTGACCACTTATTTTGGGAACCTGTCCCTTGATGAATCTTTTCATGTGACTTTGATATTTAAGGGTAATGTTGATCACTTATTGTCCTGGTTTGATCTTTTTTCCTAGTTTGATCTTTTTTGGGTTTAAATCACTTATTGTCCTGAGTCTGATCCTTTTATCCTGGTTTAATCTTTTTTGGGTTTAATCTTTTTTGGGTTTGAATCACTTATTGTCCTGAGTCTGATCATTTTATCCTAGTTTGATCATTTTTTTTGGTTTAAATCACTTATTGTCCTAGTTTGATCTTTTTTGAGTTTGATCATTTTCCATTTGTAGCGTAAGCTACACTACCTTTTTGCGATCAAAAGCCCGAATGCTTGGATTGGAATTTACTTTCTTAGCTGTATTACTAGGGGTTATATTACTGGGGGTTGTATTACTAACCGACTTTCCGCACGTATGCTTTGTAGTTTAAATAATTAATAA
>CALDJV010000848.1 GCA_937899305.1 uncultured Cytophagaceae bacterium | reverse complement strand
ATATATTTGTTAACTACTACATTATTCATTCCTAGAGGTTTTTGTACAGATGGCTTGAAACTTGTGCCATCGTTATTGAGCTACAAAAATCATCAAATGTATTATACCGAATTTTAATCTTTTATGGAAGACGCTTTGTTGTGGGAGACTTTTAAGAAGGGGGACAAAACAGCCTTGTCTCAGATTTTTAATCAACACGTAAGACTCCTTTACAAATACGGAAGAAAGTTTACGATTAATGATGCCTTGGTGGAAGACTGTATCCAGGATCTGTTTTTAGAAATCTGGAAAAACCGTCAAAACTTAGGAAAAACAGATTCTATCAAATTGTATTTGCTGAGTTCATTACGTCGCAAAATTATCCGAAAATCTACTTCAGAAAGCAAAAAAATTGATAAAAATGCTTCAGTCGAAAACTATAACTTTGAAGTTGAGTTTACTCCAGAGGACTTGATTATTAGTGACGAAACAACCCAACTCAACAACCAAAAATTGCAGGGGCACTTACAAAAACTTTCCAAGAGGCAAAAAGAAGCCATTTATCTGAAGTATTACCAAGGTCTCGAGTACGATGAAATCTCCAGCATTATGGATATCAACTATCAATCGGCCCGAAATCTTGTTTACAGTGCGCTCAAAGCACTTAAGAAGAACTTTCTGGCTTGGGGGCTTCTCGTCCTAAGTTGTTTTTTATAATATATCGAAAAAAATGCTTACGTAAACAGTACAAGTTAGGTTACATCTACTTATTAAAGTAAATAACTGAACTATTATTACATAACTTGAAGGAATAATCTAACTTATTATTGAGGAATAATGGATAAGTATCATGACTTTAATGTAGAGGATTTTGCTGAAGATTCTTACTTCTATGCCTGGGTGGTGAGTCCTGATTCTGAAAATGAAAGATTTTGGAATGAATGGATTGAAAAATACCCTGAAAAATATGCCGTTATTACCGAAGCACGTACCATTTTACTAAGCGTGATTGAAGTAGACGAGGATGAAGTCTCTGGCCAAAGAGTTTCCCAACTCTGGAACCAAATCGAAGATGGTATTGAGGCATTGGATAAGTACCAGCAATATTCCGCGGAAGATTTTGCCGATGACCCCTCGTTTTTTGCTTGGGTGACCGAGCCCGATGAAGCTACCAAGACTTTTTGGCACCATTGGCTGAACTTAAACCCTGAAAAACACAGTGTCATTCAAGAAGCCAAATCGTTGATTGGCATGCTGCAGTTCAAAGAAACTGATATCCCCCAATCTACCATCAATCACCTTTGGGACAAGATTGATAGCAGAATTGAAAACCTTTGGGGGGAAATTGAAAATGGTATAGAAGCCATTGATCAATACAATGACTACACTGCGGAAGATTTTGCCGATGATCCCTCGTTTTTTGTTTGGGTGACCACACCCGATGAAGTCTCACAAAACCAATGGAATGCTTACCTGAAACAAAACCCAGAAAAAGCACCTGTTATTGACGAGGCCAAGCGTTTGATTCAACTGATTCAGGTCAGAAAAGAAGAGGACATCCCCCAAAGTAAAATTGATGATCTCTGGAATAGAATCGACAGTCGCATCGATGATTTGTGGAGCACCATTGAGAGTGGAATGGAGGCCATTGATGAATACAATGACTTTACGGCAGAAGATTTTGCCAATGATCCTTCGTTTTTTGCTTGGGTAACCACACCCGATGAAGCCTCTAACAAGCATTGGAACGATTACTTGAGTCAAAACCCAGAAAAAGCATCCATCGTTGACGATGCCAGACGTCTGATTGGTTTGGTTCGGCTAAAAGAGGAAGAAGGCATTCCTCAAAACAAGATTGATCAACTCTGGGATAAAATTGACCAACAAATTGAGCATACTGAGGGTAATAGTATTCCTCACCAAGTAGAGGTGGATGCATATAAAGGCTTTACTGCTCAAGACTTTGCCAACGATCCTTCATTTTTCGTTTGGATAACTGACCCTGACGAGGACTCTAAACAACAATGGGACGATTATCTGGCCCAAAACCCCAAAAAGAAGGCTGTCATTGAGAAAGCACGCGCACTTATTTTGGAGTCAAACTCTAAAACCAAGGTTACCCAAACGCGTATTGATCATCTTTGGCAACAGATAGACCAGGGTATTCAACAAAATGAGGACAAAACTTCGAACACAAACACTACAACTCGTAGTCTTTCATTGAGAAAGTATTATGCCATCGCGGCCAGTGTCATCATTTTAATCGGGGCATTTTTTGTCATCCGTAGTTTTAACCAAGACCCTACTCTGGAAGCTACTGCCCTTGGTGAACAAAGAAAAGTAACTTTACCTGATGGGTCGGTGGCAACCCTCAATGCCGATTCAAGAATCAGTTATCAATCGGGTGACTGGGATAACAACCGCAAACTTGAGCTCGCTGGAGAAGCTTTCTTTGAGGTAAAAAAAGGGAGCAAATTTGAGGTAGAAACCAATACAGGTACTGTGGCCGTATTGGGTACCAGTTTCAATGTGTTTACCCGAAAAAACGCCCTGAAAGTAGAATGTGTTACCGGAAAGGTAAAGCTCACTGAAAAACTTGGTGGTGCAGTACAAGTATTGACCCCTGGTATGGGTGCCAAATTAGATCAAGGCAAGTTGAACAAATACTCGTTTGATAAAGCAGAAGCATCTAAGTGGAGAAGTGGAGAGTTTAATTATGATGATGTTTCGGTTTTGCAAGTATTTGAGGAGGTGGCGCGCCAATTCAACGTCCAATTTGAATATAAGATTGATCTAAACAACAAAATATATACTTACAATGGGGGGTTCTCCAAAAAAGAAGGACTCAATGCGGCGCTACAATTTATTTGTGAACCGATGGGTTTGAAGTATACACTACCAGCCAATAATAGCAAAACAGTCGTAATTGATGTCAAAGACAAAAAATAGACTTTTTTTACTCATCATATTTACTTGGCTTTGGATTGGTTTGCTGCCAGCTCAAAGCCAATCTATTGTTATAAGCGAAAGTTTTCAGGGTGTTACTCTAAAGCAAGCCCTGAAAACAATTAGTAAAAAGTACAAAATAAAGATTGCCTACAACACTCGCTTGGTAAAAGATATCAGGGTTACCCAAAATATCCAAAGTAAAACCTTGGATAAAGCCTTGCAACAACTGTTCAGAGGATTTCCTATAGGCTTTAGCATTTTAAAAGGTAAAAAGGTGTTGTTGTACCAAAAATCGGACAGCGATAGCACTCCCTCTCCTCCTACTACCATCGACATTACAGGAAAAGTAAAAGACATAGCCACTGGGGAACTCTTACCCTTTGCCAACATTCGCATCTTGGGCACTCAACGAGGTACGGTTACCAATGTAGATGGTTTTTTTACGCTGCCCAAGGTACCCAACGATGAAATCATTCTGGAAGTATCTTACATTGGCTATCAAACCGCCAAGGTGAAAACCAAACCGGATCAACGTACTTTCGTGATCCAGTTGAACCCGATCATCAGTGAATTGAAGGAAGTGGTTGTGGAATACCAAGCCAAAATGATACAACCCTCCGGTGATGTGGGACAAATATCTATCAACCCGGCCAAGTTTTCTTCGTTGCCCAATTTAGGCGAAAACGATGTATTTCGCACCCTTCAATGGTTGCCAGGAATCAATGCCACCAATGAAACCACGGCTGGCCTAAGCATTAGAGGCAGTTCGCCTGACCAAAATTTGATTTATTTTGATGGTTTTTCCATTTATCATACAGATCATTTTTTGGGTATTTTTAGTGCATTCAATGCCAATGCCATCAAAGACATTCAAGTATACAAAGGAGGATTTCCGGCAAAATTTGGTGGAAGGGTATCCAGTGTGATAGACATTACCGGTAAATCGGGGGACCAATATAAGCCTAGAGTAGGGATTGGAGGAAACCTGGTGAGCAGTAACTTGATTGTGGAGTTGCCCTTCAAAAACAATTCTTCGTTGCTCATTGCAGGGCGCCGCTCCTACAGTGACTTATTTGCCACCAACGTACACAACTCTCTGGCCAATTACGTTTCTACTCAACCTCGAATTCGCTATTTATTTAGCCCCGAAGATTCGGAGGGTATCGGTACTACGGTCAATTTCTACGATCTCAATGTAAAATACTCTATCAGGCCTACTAAAAAAGACATCTTCTCTATTAGCGTATACAATGGCCAAGACAACTTAAACATCCAGAGTAATTTTGAGGGAGAAATTTTGCTCCCTCCTCCCCTCACCAATGAGCAAAGAAATTCGTGTAACACCAATAACGGAGTCAGACCCAACCCTAATGGAGGTTCAGGATCTAACCCTGGCACAATGCCCGGAGAAGAGCGAGATACTGACCTTAATTTGTTGGTAAATGACAATCTGGATTGGGGCAATACTGGAGTGGGACTGAGATGGGGGCGTTTGTGGAATCAAAAATTTTATAGTAATGTCAAACTGGGTTATTCAAGGTATTATAGTACGTATCGAGGAACCTCAGAAGAAGTACAAACCGATGCCGATTCTATTTATACGCTTCAAACGTCGGCCTCTCAAAATAATCTTTTGACCGACATTACTTTTAGATGGGACAATGACTGGACCATTGACCACAACCACACCCTGTCGTTTGGCTTGTTGGCTACCTTCAATGACATTCAATATGAGCAGTTGATTGATGAATGTATTGTGTTTGAACGTAGAAACCTCACTGGCACCCAATATACCCTCTATGCGCAAGATGCCATAAAACCATTGAGTAACCTACAAATCAACGCGGGAGTCAGACTTACTTACTACGATTTGGATCAAAAGTTTTACTTTGCTCCACGAGCTTCTTTCCAGTATGACATCACCGACCGTTTAAAACTAAAAGGGGCTTGGGGAAAATACTATCAATTTATCAATCAGATCAATACCAGTCAATTGAGAGAGAGCGGTTACGACTTCTGGACTTTACCTGACGGTATTGATGTTCCTATTATTCAATCCGATCATTTTATTTTGGGCGGTACTTTTCAAACCAAATGGTTTACCATCGATGTAGAGGCGTATTATAAGTCATTGCAAGGCTTGGTGTTTTACGATTTTCAACCCAACGAGGCCCGAAAAATAGGTCATAACAAACCGAAGCAATCTGGTGGTGGCGGCCAAGGCGGAGGTTCCGGCGGTGGCGGTGGCAATGGTGGTGGAGGAAAACCGCCAGGAGGTGGTGGTCCTGGTAATGGTGGAAACGGTGGAAAAGGAGGAAACAATGGCAACAATGGGCGGGGAGAACCGCTTGACGTAGAAAAGTACTTGGTTGGTGATGGTATTAGTCAAGGGATAGATATCTTGCTCCAAAAGAAAAAAGGCAAGTACACCGGTTGGTTAGGGTATTCGTACAACGATTTGTCCTATAGAATCCAAAAAATTAACCGAGGAAACTATTTTACGCCTGCCACATCGGTGCCTCATGAATTTAAAATGGTACACATGCTTAGTCTTCGTAATTGGGACTTCTCGGCTACTTTTGTATATGGCACGGGGCGAGGTTACCGTTTGCCAGGCTCTTTTTTTGAACGCATCAGAAATGGAAGCCTCGAGGTAGAAGACGACGACGATTCGGCTATTGATATAGAAGAACTAGAACCTGGTGACACCCCTCGACTTTCGGACTATCACCGTTTGGATATGGCCATTACTTATAATTTTAAGTTTGGAAAAAGAGGCATCGGAAACATTAGTTTTTCGGTATTCAATCTATACAATCAAAGAAATATCAAAGAGATTTCTTTCCAGGAACTCGAAGTAGAAAGAGGAGATCCGGGAGAACCCAGCCAGGGGGAATTGGTTCAATTCAATGTATTCCAATTGGGTTTTACTCCTAACTTGACCTTTAGTGCAAGATTTTAAATCAATTCGCCTTGTTTACTGACCTTTCGCAGGTCAAAAATTTGTTTATTTTTAATAAATACCAGTTACGAAGTTCAGGTT